>JBFRWR010000197.1:0-8326 GCA_051439685.1 Trichodesmium sp. | reverse complement strand
AGAGACATTATTACCAAAACTGAAAAGTAATAATGATATGTATGCTCTTTACCTTATCTATTTCAATAAATTAATACTTAGTTGCCTATTTTCAGAACCTAAAAAAGCTTATGAGAATGCCTTGTTCCTAGAATCTTATTTAGAGGCCGCTCCAGGGTTGTTGTATACGCCTGTGTTCTATTTCTATGATTCGTTGGCACATCTAGGAGTTTATTCTTCTTTAGATGCAGAACAAGAGTCTCTTCTCCAGAAAGTCGAATTGAATCAGAAAAAGATGGAGAAATGGGCAATTCATGCACCAATGAATTGTCAACATAAATTTGATTTAGTTGAGGCAGAACGATGTCGTGTATTGAATAACAAAAGCGGTGCAGTGGAGTTGTACGATTTCGCTATTGCTGGAGCAAAAGCCAACAACTTTATCCAGGAAGAAGCCCTCGCTAATGAACTGGCAGCTAAGTTTTACCTTGACTGGGGTAAAAAACGCATTGCTCAGGAATATATGATTGAAGCTTACTATAATTATGCTCGTTGGGCTGCTAAAACCAAAACCAACGATTTAGAAAAACGCTACCCTAAACTACTGCAACCCATATTCCACAAAGAACGAGCCAATCTCAATCTCAAAGAAAATATTGGAACTCAGGCTCATACTTTTACTTATACCACAACCACCACAAATATTTCTGATTTTATAGATTTTACTAGCCTACTCAAAGCGGCTCAATCCATCTCTAGTTCTCTGGAATTAGATACACTCATTGTTAGTCTAACCCGTATTATCTTAGAAAGCTCAGGTGCGAACAAAGTTGTACTAATTCTTCCCGAAGAAAAGACTTGGAAAGTCAAAGCAATAAGCTTGACTAATGGAGATAAAATTAAAACTATCCTGACTCAGCAATCACTCTCTGATTCTCAAGATATTTCTTTCAACATCATCAATTATGTCAAAAATACCCAAAAAACAGTTGTTATCAATGATTGTCAAACAGATATGCCTGATTTAATCGGGAAATATCTGCTCTCTCATCAACCCCATAGTATATCATGTAACCCAATTATTCATCATGGTCATTTGGTAGGGATTATTTATTTAGAAAATCAATTTACGAGTGGAGTGTTTACTCAAGATCGCCTTAGTGTGATTAAGCTCCTGTCTTCTCAAGTCGCTATTTCCTTAGAAAATGCTCAACTCTACGAGCGATCGCTAAAGTATTCCGAACAGCTAGAACAAGCATTTCAAGAGTTACAACAAGCGCAACTGCAAATCGTCCAAAGTGAAAAAATGTCAGCTCTCGGTAATTTAGTTGCTGGGGTTGCTCACGAAATTAATAATCCCGTTGGTTTTATCGGTGGTAATATTCCACTAGCATTAGATTATATCGACGATTTATTTGAATTGCTCGATCTAATTCAAGAAAAATATGCAAAATTAGACCCAGAAGTTGAAGAGGAAATCGAAGCAATTGAACTAGATTATATCCGGGAAGATTTACCAAAATTAGTAGATTCGATGCTGGAAGGAGTCAAGCGAATTCAAGAGATTAGCAATAGTCTCAGAACTTTCTCCCGTGCGGATAAAGACTATCCCGTTCTTGCCAATATTCACGATGGGATTAATAGTACAATTATGATTCTCAAACACCGTCTCAAAGCAAAGGAAAAACGCCCGGAAATTGAGGTAATTAAAAACTATGGAAATCTTCCAGAAATTGAATGTTATGTCGGACAGTTGAATCAGGTATTTATGAATATTTTGAGTAATGCTATTGATGCTTTAGAAGAAAGTAATCAAGGAAAAACTTTTGCTGAAATTAAGGAAAACCCCAACCAAATTACGGTGACAACTTCAGTCGAAAATAACCAGGTGAAAATCTCAATTGCGGATAATGGTAAAGGAATTAATGAAGAAATTAAACACAAGATTTTCGATCACTTATTTACAACAAAAGCAGTAGGGAAAGGAACTGGTTTAGGATTAGCGATCGCCCGTCAAATTGTCGTGGAAAAACATGGTGGAGAGATTCTTGTTAATTCTACACTAGGAAAAGGAACTGAATTTATAATTTTGTTGGACTTTGTTGCATAACTGGACCCACTCAATATACCAAATTCCCCAGGACAAGAAATCACAGAACGATATTAAAGGACATGATATTACCTCTTTTTATGAATCATCTTTTGAGGGGTCAAAAATTTTAATTCCTTGAGAGTTTACTTCATCAATTTTTTCCTTAGCTTTTGTTGTTACTTGTTGGATTTTTGTATGAAATTCATCTGAACTAAGCTGAGTTTTTCTATTTTTTTTTTCTGTAGACTTAACTTGAAATTCTTCTACTTTTTGTTTAGCTTGTTCTGTAACTACTTGCGCTGTTTCTTGAGCTTGTTTTTTGACAACATTAGCCCTTGTTTGAAATCCTAAAGCTAATTTTTTTGCTTCACTTCTGGCGATATTAATATGTTCTTTAGTTCTCACCAAATCTGCCTGTAAAAAATTTTGAACTAGACCTATTTTTTGAGAAATTCCTTCTGTATAACACTGAGGATTTTCCAGAAAACTATTAATTACTATTACCCTTTTATTCCCAGCACTAGAAACTGCTTCTGGTGGCAGCAAATAAATATTATCTAAAATACCTCGCCAGCCATTAGATTTAAACAAATAATTAACTATTTTACCTGTTTTAATATTAAGAAGATACTCTATAATCAAACCTACTTTATCTCCAGTATCCGTCCACACTTCATTACCAATGATATTGATAATATTATTATCTTTGCTGAAATTTTCTTGTGCTGCTTTTCCATTAACTAAAGTAGCATCAGTACCAATAGTTTCAATTTGTTGCCAAGCAAAATATTTTTTCTGTTTACTAAAAATACCAGACTTACAGATAAAACCAATAATTTGATGAGATTGAGCATCAAGACACAACTCTTCTATGCGCCCTTGAGATTCAACTGTTTGACGGTCAAGTACCAATCTATTTAACAGTTGACTATTTTTAACAATTTCTGATACTGTATTCATAATACTACTCCTAATACAGAGTTTTGATAAATAAAAATATTTTGATATCTTACAGTGCTTTTCAGGTTAATAAACCACACTAAAAAAATAATAATCCTGTAGGGATGTTGCATGCAACGTCCCTACTGTGGTCTATTCAAATGAAAAGCGCTGTAAATTTAGATATCATCAATCTGTAAACATCTATAAATATTAGGTAAATTTTTTAATTAATTTACTGAGAATTAATAGGAAATTCATGGTCAAAAATTTTATTTATCCTGACGAGATAAACCATGAGTTACTTACCGGAAATTCCGACTTTCAGGAGGTACAAACATTATAGATAGTAGGTAATCAAGGAACAAAGAATATTCAATAGGGAATAGAAATGAATATCAACCTCTATTTCACTATCTTATAAATTTCTGTAATTTTAATTAAACCTAACTTGTACCTCCAATAAAAGATCATAAAGACAAAAAAACTAAATTTATTTATTGTGATTTTTAAGTTATTTATTCAGAAACTTGTTCAGCTTTTGTCTCTTCAAATAATTCTTGTTGTTGGCATTTCCTAGACAAATCAAATTTCTCTAAACCATGATTTTGATTATGGTTTAGATTTTTTTTAACCTTTAATCCTGAAGATTGATCTGAAAGATATATACCAATCTTGGGTCCAGAATGAGCGACATTAATGATTAACCCATTGACTAAAGTAACCTTAGTAATTGGTTTATCATCAATGTATGTACCATTGCTACCTAAATTAATAATTTCCCAATTACGATGATTAAATCTTAATTCAACATGATAACGGGAAACGACTGAACTATAAAGAACTACATCATTATCTGAACAACGCCCAATTTTAATTATTGGTTGATCGGCAAAAGTCCAAGTTCGGACTGGCATAGACTGGAATGGATGCAACAGAGTTAACCTAATCACGTTCACTATTTGAGATTTTAGTAGAGAGTACCTTAGATAATTTTAGATTACTTTATCTGAAGCTTGAATTTTCCCCGCTCTCAAGAGACGGGGATTTTTCAGCGAAATAAATTGACTAAATATAGGTCAAATTTTACCCTTGAAGTAGCACTCAGCAGTCAGCTTTTTCAGGTGTATAATGGGGGTTTTAATTCCCCCATTAATACACACCATTAATTTTTTCAAATCAAATATAGTCCGGGACTTAAACCCTTGGATTTTTAGCTCTCGAGCTAAATGCTGTTTGCGGATTATTCCAGACCGAAAAGCTAATAGTTAGTTAAAAGTATTGCCAGAGATGCTCTGAGTCCATCAGGGTTAGACCCGTCAGATGGTTTTTAGCTCGAATCTTTGCAGTTCTGTTAAAATCGTAAATGCTGATTTTAATAATCCGACAATTTAGGATTTGACTAAGAGATTTGAAATAAGAACGAAACCAAGTCTCCTTTACCCAAAGATATTCGATCGCCTGGTCTTAACTTATGTCGATTTCCTTTTGTCAAAGGAGTATTATTGACATAAGTACCATTAGAACTACCAATATCTTCTATATAATAACTATCTCCCTCTACTCTAATATCAGCATGACTACGAGAAACCACCTCAGAGTCAGGAAATCCTGAAACATCAATATCTGGTGGCACTCTGTCATTAGGTTTACCTATATGAATCAGAGATAAATTAACTGGTAATTCAATATCTGTATCTGTTCTGATATGAAGTAATTTAGCAGATTGCTTTTGCAACTGGGTTTTTGCTGGAACTGGTCCTCCTGTAGTGGGAGATGGAGTATTTACTACAGGGACAGGTACAGGTGTACTAATAGCATTAATAGTTTGTGGGGGTTCCTCTTCTGGATCGGGAGTTGGTATATTAACATTACCAGATTTTTCTAAGTTGACTCTACCTGAAACTAGAGGTTCTGGTGTTACTAATGGCTCTAGTTGCTCTAGATCGGGTACATCTACCGCAGGTATGTCATCTGGTGTAGATATAGGTGATACGACAGTTGGCATCACTGCTGGATCAGTTTGGGATGAAACTTGACTTTCCTCTGTACCAGTATTAGCTTTTAAATCAAAGCCACATTGACCACAAAAAGCAGCATCAACTTGAACTATTGCCCCACAATTAGGACAATTGGTAGTTACAGGTAAGGGGGTGTAGCAAGCTTCACATTGGGTTGCTCCATCAGGGTTCTGATGATTGCAATTCGGACAGACAATCATTGATCTATTCCTCGCTATCGGCTAGATGATCGAAATACCGACATAAGAATCGTACTCATCTTTAACTTTTAGATTTTATATTAATTCTGATTCTTTTATCAGAAATTTACTAATAGTTATTAATTTTGATATAATAGATGTCTCCAGAAAAGAGGGAGTAGGCAGTAGGGAGTAGGAAAGAAACGAATATATAAGAATCAGATAACTTCTAGATTCTATACTTTAAAGTAACACCTCAATTCTCACATCTGATTCATAATTCCTATATCAAGTGTCATTAATTAGACTTAGTAAAAATTCTCTTTTGTCTATCACTAATAAACTCTTAAAATTTATTCTTATTCCCTACTTTATACTCCTAAAGAAATATGATTTTTGGGTATTTAATCCCAAATTAATATGAAATTCATACCTAAATGCTCAAATGTAGGGGTAATTTCCTTGGTCATGCTCCGCATTCATGTCGGCGACAGCCGAAACATGAATTACCCCTACATTTGAATTACTCCTACTTCTGACTTGCGCGTGGCAATATAATCCTACTGCCTCACAAAACTTGAATAAATGCAAATATTCTAATTATTTACCTCATCTAAATCTTTTATTATTTTATGCTTAAAGATTTATTTAAGGCTAATCTACCGCTCAAATTTTAACACCAGTTAATAACCACTGTAACTCCCCTTGGGGTTGGATCAGACGACTGGGATAATTCATCTCATCTGCTGTTTCTGCAAATACTTTGTCCAATGCCTCTTGTTTATCTGCTCCAGCTACTAGAAATATAACGCAACGAGCCTGATTAATTAATGGTACTGTAAAAGTTAATCGTGGTTGGCCATCTTTATTGCCCACAGTAATTAGGCGATCGCTGACTTTCAAAGCATCAGTATAAGGAAACAAGGACGCTGTATGACCATCTCCTCCCATTCCTAATAAAATCAAATCCAAACTAGGAAATTCCCCTGGTGAGACTTGAAAAAATTCTCGCAAATGAGCATCATGGCTAGCAGCATCAGCTTCTGGGTCTCCTGCTCCTGTGGGCATTGAATGGATATTTTCTGGTGGTATAGAGACTCGATCTAGCAAAGCTTCTCTGGCCATTTTTTGATTACTATCTGAGTGTTCAGCAGGCACATAACGTTCATCGCCCCAAAATATATGAATTTTTTCCCAAGGCAGGTCTTGAGTTGCCATTGACTCATAAAGTGGCCTTGGAGTATTACCACCAGCTAAAGCTATAGTACATTGACCCCGTTGTGCGATCGCTTCTTGAATTTTTGGCAAGCAAATGTCCAAAGCTTGTGCAATCAATTTTTCTTTATTTGGCAACAATTCAACCTGTTTGTTCATTGGATTTGCATTGTGATATAATATTTAAAATATCCAAAATTAAGGTGTTTCTTTTTTCTCAATTTGGATACTAAAGTTATATTATGGCTCTTCTAATTGAGATGTCGGTTTATCTTGTTACACTCAAGTAATATTAGTTTTGGCTAGTTCAGGGTATGGAATTTAAGAGAACTTCACCAACTATAAATTTATGAGTAAGGAGTCATAAAAAAATTTCTTGAGGCAAAAATAACTTTTGTTAAATTTCACTAAATTCTTCATTATTTCTTAATATTTACTGAAAACTTTACAGATTTTTCATATATTAAGAAGGAAAATAATCAAACTCTCTCTAGATTTACTGAGTAAAACTGATAAATATCTTCAAGAATGTAAATTTATAGGTAAATTACATCCGCCAATCAACGGAAGTTTTTCAGTTAGTAATTCCTTGGGATAAAAAAGTCACTGATAAACAATTATAATCATGTTAATCTGGTAGTGTGCCTACAAAAATGAAATTGTCTAATTATTGTCAGACAGAATTTTAAATTTAGTTAAAAAATAAAAAATAATAAATGCAAGGAAAAAATATATGTCTTCTTCTTCTCAGAAAAAATTACCTAATTCCAGACGCTACTTCTTCGCTAGATTTAGTCATTTAACAAAACCCTTAGTCTGGGGGCCAATTGGTGTAGTCTCTTTGGTTCTATTATTTGCTTGGGAATTATCTGTTAATCCAGAATGGTTAACCATTGAAGATGATGAATTAGAAGTATCAGATAGGAACAGTCTCACCAAAAATTTAACTCCAGAAGAAATTTCTATTGTTAGTGATATTGATACTTCTTCAGTTTTAATTAAAGACTTAGAATCTCAAAAACCGCCAATTAATTCTTTCGCAGTTTATCAACAACTAGATAGTCTACAAACAGACAAAAGAGAAACATCCGATTCTCAGAAAAATAGGAAAAAAGCTGAAGAAGATGTAATTAAATCTCTGGCTAAAACAAATATTTCAAATATTTATAGCCAAGAACAAAAAAATAATTTACCTCCAACACAAACATTACCAAATACTAACTTATCAAGTTCTCCTTTATTGCGTAGTTTGAATTTATTAGATGAGACAAACCAAGCAGAAAATACAGAAAAACCTGTCAATGCTCTACAGAATGCGATGAATCAGTATCAGAGTTCTCAGAATAAATCTCAATCTACCTCAAATTACCAGTCTCCAATTAATAAGATTAACCTCCAGCCTATGGAAATAAAACCTCAAGATATTAGACCCTCTACAATTATTAATAGATCACCATCTAATAGTTATAACAATCATCAGAGAAGTAATTATAATTCTAATCAAGTTTTATCACCTGTAAATGTTACTCCACCAAAACCCTATTATACAGATTTATCAGGAGGAAGAAATCAGATTAATAACACAATAAATTTACCAAGGTCTAATTATTTACCTCAAACACAAATTCTAAATCCAAATTTGCCACCATTACCAATAGTAAATAATGGATTCGCAAATAATCAAAACAGAATAAATGGAGTAAATAATTTCGGAGTTTCTAATTACTATAACAATCAAGGATATGCCCAAAATCAACAACAGCAATATAATTATGGAGTAAATCCTAATCAGGTAAATCAAAACCGACTACAGACTCCTTCAAATAATCCTTTTTCTAGACGTAATAATAGTTTTTATAATCGTGGGTATAGCCAACGCTGGAATAATCCTTTTAATTAAT
>JBFRWR010000196.1:0-7884 GCA_051439685.1 Trichodesmium sp. | reverse complement strand
GAGCAGCTCCCGTAGAAATACCAGATAGAATACCCTCTTCCTTCGCTATACGACGACCAAAAGCGATCGCCTCAGTATCAGGAATTTGAATTATTTCATCAATAATATCCGTCTTCATTACATCTGGCACAAAACCAGCTCCTATTCCCTGAATTTTATGTGGCCCTGGTTTGCCACCAGATAATACTGGACTATTAGAAGGTTCAACAGCGATCGCTTGAAAATCTGGTTTTCTGGCTTTAATGGTTTCTGTAATCCCTGTAACTGTTCCACCAGTACCAACACCAGCTATCAGAATATCTACTTTACCATCCGTATCTTCCCATATTTCTAGGGCTGTAGTTTTGCTATGAATTTCTGTATTAGCTGGATTCTGAAATTGCTGTAACATATAAGATGTTTCAGGATTTGAATCCACAAGTTCCTGTGCTTTGGAAATAGCACCTTTCATACCTTCACTACCTGGAGTTAAAACTAATTCTGCTCCATAAGCTCGTAACATAGCACGACGTTCCATACTCATTGTTTCTGGCATGGTCAAAATTAACTTGTAACCCCTAGCAGCAGCTACCATTGCTAGAGCAATACCTGTATTTCCAGAAGTTGGTTCAACCAAAGTAGTTTTCCCTGGTGTAATTAAACCATCGCGCTCTGCAACATTAATCATATTTACACCAATACGGTCTTTGACAGAAGCTGCAGGATTCATTCCTTCTAGTTTTACAACTATTCTGGCTAAACAACCTTCTGCTTGAGGAATGTTGTTTAATTGGACTAAGGGTGTGCGACCCACTAATTCTGTAATATTATGAGCGATACGCATGATATTTTTATCTACCAGTAAATTGTACGGTTAGGATACTATCGATAATCTCTGCAAAAATACTCATTTAATCTTAGTAAATTTGGGGTGAATTCTTAACTACAGTTTTGTCTACTTTCTTAGTTTTTTTTCAGATTATACCCACAATTACAAATGACTAAATCTCAGTTATTTTATATTTTTTTCGATAGATTTCCTACATTAATTACGAGCATTTTAGTTTTTTTATAGCTTATATACTAAATTTAAAAAACCTATATATTTTTTCTTTTTCTTTATCTTTTTAATTTATATGTAAGCATTCAGCCGTCAGCTATTAGAGATTAGCTTCAGATCAAGTGGAACTAAATTTTTAAATAGTTTTTGCAGTATGGAATCAAGTTTTCATTCTGATTAATCAAATCTACTAGAATCACTATGCCACATTTACATGGAATAGTCTGTATCTAGGAAGTTATACCATTTCAAAAAAATAATGTTACGAATAATAACAGCTATTAAAAGGTTTTACTGTAAATGTTAATTTGACACAAAAGACAGTTACAACATAAAAAATAGTCTCAAATTTATTCATTCTGACTCCTGACTCCTAACTCCTGATTCCTCAGAAGTAACCTAAATATTTGTAGCGAAGATTTATCAATTTGGTATTAGATGGTAATATTGAAACACTGAAATCCTTGCTTAAGTAAAACTTCAAGTAGGTATGAAAACCTTAACTATCCATAGTTAATGTATTTAATGCTTTAAAAAAAAGCTGAATGCTGACATCTATATAATCGATTTTTTAAAATTCAAAATTGGCGGATTGCTATATTTGATTTATAGCGGTTTTCACAAAGGTAGACTACAGACAAAATATAAGTATGTTTGAAGTTAGATAAGTTCCAGGCTTGATAGCTGTACTCTATGTTAATGAAAACCGCTATAAGTCCTTTTTCTACCCACCTCTCCAATCCAAAAGGATACGCTATAAATCTCAATTATCAAAAATACAAAAAAAATATAGAAGCTTTCATAATAGTGCTTAATCCACTTGAAAACTTCTATGAATTTGATGAACTATATTAGGGTGGGTTGTCAGAAACTACAAACTAAACTTGAGAAAATTTGAATAGCTTATTTATTCTTGCTTAGATATCGGCAATAGTTAAACTCCTTAATCAACCATTCTCTCAAATATTCCACAGATTAGTATTTATAGTTAATCACCCTAATTTTTTTTCTACTAACCCTAGAAACTGAATGTAGTTCTAATAGTACCAATAATTAAATCATCATTATCATCATTTTGGTTAGCATTTGTAATTACAGTTACACCAGGAGTAATAGAGATATTATCTGTAATTCGATATTTATAGAATGCTTCAATGTGCCATGACTGGTCTTCTCTTAATCCAGTACCTAAACCACTAGGAACATCTAATTCATTCATGTAAGGTTCGCGACCTACAACAATACCACCTAGACTACCTTCCTTAAATAGATCAGGGAAAGCAATAGTAGCTCCATAAGTCCACATCTCTGCATCACCTAAGCCAATAAGTTTAGCATCAAGATATGTACCAAAACCATTAATAGTAATCCAGTCAGCCGCTCGCCAAGACATTTGTACACCATAAGCATTAGTGGAAACTGGTTTGGCAATATTGACTGAACCTGGTGCGCGGTCATTGAGTTCAGCATTTAGACCATAAAGAGTATTGGCAACACCAGTTCCCACAAAACCACTGTTTAAACTGCCATTATCACCTAGACCTGTAGCAGCACCATCATCAAATCCAAAATTTCCTGGTCCAAAATAACCTTTGTTATAAGTAAGTCCAATTTGGAAATTTCTGATGGGAGTAAATGTTAGCTGTGCCAGTGCAGCGTAGTCTCCATTAAATAGACCTTTTCCTTCCCGTGGGTCTTCACCTTCCGCCGCTAAGTAACCGAAAGATAGAGAAAATGGACTATGGGGACAAGCATATTGATCTTTGCAACCAAAATCATACTCAACTCCTAGTCCTTTACCTCCACCTAAGCGATAGATTGGATTTCTTTGACCAAATGCACTAAGAGAACCACTTCCTCCATCATAATCTTCCATGTAAGGATTTAGAGTAGGCACAAAGTCATACCAACTTACTTTGTTAGCAGCAATGGTTACTCGGATATTATCTCTAACAGGGAACTTGTAGAAAAGTTTGTCTAGTTGAAGCGTATCATCTGTCCGGTCAAGAATATTAAAGGTTTGTTGTCCCTCTGACTCGGCTATTTTCTGGTTAAATGCTTGAGCGTTACCTGCTTGTAACCTTGTAAATAATAGGTCTTCACCAGAAAAGCTAGTGTTAAAGTTCAAACGTACCCGGTATTGGAATACTGTCTGATCTTCATCTTGGCGATTATCAGTAAACATTCCATATTGCCCTTGGTCTTCAAAGTTATCAACCAGGGCAAAAATTGCCTCACCTCTTAGCTTGGTAGTTGTAGAAAATTGATTGGCCTCTAACTCAGCAGCACGAGCTTCTAGAGCATCAACACGACCTCGTAGAATTGCCAATTCAGCAGAAAATTCTTCTTGTAACCTTTGGAGAATTGCTAAGTCTTCTCTGGTTACTGTATTTTCTAGAGCTGCTTGTAAAAGTTCTGTAATTCTATCTAAGCAAGCATTAACACCCGCAGCAAATTCAAAACGGGTCAAAGAACGATTGCCTCTGTAAGTACCATCTGGATATCCAACGATACATCCATAACGTTCAACTAAAGATTGTAGTGCCTGAAATGCCCAGTCTGTAGGTTGAACATCAGAAAGTTGAGATACAGAAGTAACTTGATTTTTAGTCTTACGAGTTCTTGTAATATTACGCAGACCTGGTTGACGAAGGTTCCGGCCTTCTCTACCATAGCGATTGATTTGTCTGATGGTAGTTGCTGGTGCATTCGCAACTGGATTAACAGAATTTGTTCCAGGGACTTGAGCTAAGAGTTCAATTTCCTGCGTATCTATTGTTTTGGATAAATTTTCAGTTACTAAAGTTTGAGACTGAATAACTGTATTATCTTTGCTTTCAGTAGCCACAGCAGCAGAGGATGCAACAAGGGTTGCTCCTAAGACTGCTGGACTAAATAATAAACAATTCCAGAATATTTTTGACATTTTCCCCCTCATCCTCACACCGATTATAGAGAGACTATTTGACTATTTTTTTTAGTTAGTTTTGATTGGATAGGATAAGATATTGCTTTGGATACTTTTAAATCCTTGTGTATCAGGAATTTTCTTGTATCTAGTCCTATTTATTCTCAGAGTCGAGATGACTATTTTTGAGAATAAAGTTAGCTATTAGCAGTATTCACCTCTAACCGTTGAACAAATTTTTATGTTTGTTCGATTGTTTTATAGCACAAATAGAACTTCTTCTAACGTTTACTACAAATTAGATTTTTAACCCTAAGATTCCAGTTTTTAAGTATACCCAAGCTGAGGATTAGAAAATCGGCAGCTTGTCCATATAAATAAATTAGGTAGATGCTTGACAGACTATCACAATTTTTCTGTGTCAACAACCTTTATTGAGAATTTTTTGATTTTATTAAGACTGGTATTATATCTTTTTTTCTTGGTCTTATATAATCAAAGTTTTATTTTTTGAACCTACCCTATTTACTGTGTCCTAATATGGAAAAGACTTGTCGTTGTTCAAATAGTTCCAAGAAATGGCTATTAATTTTATTTTTGGCTGCCTCAGAACGCATGATTTTTAGAGCCACTTCTACAGGTAAGCCTTGTTTATAGGGGCGATCGCCTGCCGTCAAAGCATCATATATGTCGGCAATAACAATCATCTGGGCTTGAATAGAAATTTCGTTTTGCTTTAGTCCCCTTGGATAACCAGTACCGTCCAATTTTTCATGGTGTCCATAAGCAATTTCTGGAATCTTTTGTAGATTTTTTGTCCAGGGAATTCGCTTCAGAAATTCATAAGAATCTGTGACATGAGATTCCATAATTTGTCGTTCTGCAACAGTCAAGTTACCTTTAGGTATTGCCAGTTGAGACATTTCTTCTGGTGTAATTAGAGGTTTAATTTGACCATCTATGTCTTTGTAGGTGTAGAGTGATATTTGCTGAAGTTGTTGCAAAGGTTCTTCTGCTAAGATTGTAGGTTCATTAGCTGTTAGTATTGTTTCCCAATATTTGTTAAGATTTAGTATTTTTTGTTCTAGTTCTAAATCTATGTTTTTAATTTCTTCGCACAAAGGACAATTTTCTTGAGTATGTCGTTGAGATATATCAGATAAATGTCCTTGCAAATATTTATACTTGCTTTGCAGAGATTCTATTTCCAGAGTGCGTTGAGCTATAGAAAATCTTTGCTTAATTACCTCTAACTGTTCTTCATACAACTTTTTGCGTTTTGTTAGTATCGCTTCTGGAACGCCAATTTTACCAAAATCATGTAATAGTGCTGCGTAACGGATTTCTTGAATTTGCTGTTCGCTAAAATATATAGCTGATAATTGTCCACTATTAACTATATTTACTTCTTGACACAGGTTTACTGTTAATTTTGCTACTCGCTCAGAATGACCAGATGTACAAGGATCTCTTGCTTCTATTGCTTGTACTGATGCTTTGACAAATCCCTCAAATAGACTTTCTATATTTTCTTGTAGATTGTTCCTTTCTATAGATATAGCTGCTTGAGAAGCTAAAGAACGTAATATTCTCTCTTCCCATTCTGAGTATGGACGGGTTAATTCTTGAGCATTTTCTTTTCTTAGTACAACTTCAGGTTTAACTTTACGGTTAATTAACTGAAGCACTCCAACTATTTCCTGATGTCGGTTTTGGATCGGTAAAATCAAAACTGAACAAGTACGATAACCTGTTTTATAGTCAAAACTATGATCGAATTTACAAGGAATATTAGCAGGAACGTTATAAGCATTTGCTAAGTTTAAACTCTTACCAGTTAGAGCAACATACCCTGCTAAACTCTCAGATGTCATAGCTACTGCTGCTAGTTCCTGAAAAGAAAATTCTGGCAAAGAATCATTTTGGGCTACCTTAAATAGTAACTGCTGCTGTTGATTATTTTCGTTGTCTACTACTAAATAAACACTACCTGCATCACTACAAGTTATTTCCCTACTTTTAGATAATATCAAATTTAATAGTTCATCCAAATCATGGGTATCAGATAAAGCTGCTCCAATGTCTAGTAGCTGCTCTATCAATAATTCTGTGGTCTCTGTAGGTGTCTGCAACCACTTAAGCATATTTAACTGGAGCATAATTTAGGCTTAGTCAATAGACTTGACCTGAAATAAATTTAACTAATAACTATTAATTAATATACTTGATTTTGCGATAAATACAAGTTTGGTCAAATCAAATCATCTAGAAGTAACAGTTATCAATCTGAGAAACTTTACCTATATTGAAGTTTCCTCGAAAACTTTTTTAGTAAGGTGCGCGTAGTTAATGGTTAGGAGAAATGAGAATTAATGACTCACTAGCAGAAAAAATTATCCCTTAATTTTTTAGCCGATCAAAGCTCTTATAATTTTAAAATTTTAGGAGCTAAAAGCTACTAGCACTGTTTCCTCTTTCTCTGAAAACAAGCTTTAGCTTTATCAATAACTATTATTTTATTTAAAAATTAAAATTCACAGTACGGATATTAAGTTTATTCTTAATTCCCTCATCAGACTTCATAAAAAATATCTTGGTATTCCTAAATTAATAATATTGGTCAGTACATTCCTGTTATTATCACAAGGTAAGTCCCAAAAATTATTACTTAACTTCTTTACTACTACCAATATCGTTCAATATTTTTTAGTTACTCAAAGCAAAACTAACTTATCTTAGATATTTCTTGAGCCATATTAAAATCTTTTTCTGTCAACCCACCAGCATCATGGGTTGTTAATATAACTGTCACTTTATTATAAGATACTTCTATATCTGGATGATGCTGTGATGCTTCAGCCGGAGCCACCAATTTATTCACAAAACCAATCGCTTCAACAAAATCTTTAAATACTTTTATACTCTTAAGCTTGTTTCCTTCTAATTTCCAGTCTGATAGTTGACTAGCACGTTGATTAATTTCTTCTAGACTCAGTAATTGACTCATTGAACTATTCCTAAAACTGCAAAAAAAAACTATCCGCTCTTATCTGGAATAGTGTTTTGGCAAATGCTTAATCACTAATTTCTAAGATAAGAGCGGTCTAGTGGATCACCTTGATTGGAACCTGACTGCCGGAAGGAACCCTAGATCAGCCTGGTTAAAGGTTTGATTTTTTATATTCCAAAGGGGAATAAAGGCTAACTGCTAGAGAGCAGCTCCGGCGCACAGCCGATTTTTTCCAATCAGGTGACCCATGCGTTTACTACTGTCTGGCATAGGCATCACCTCCTTTTATCCCTAAACGGTTTTTTGAATTAACCTTACTTTTGTATAGTAGCACAAAAATTTTAGAGTGCAATTATCTACATAATTTTTTTAGAAGTTAATTAAGTAGCCACAGGTAAGCCTGAAGTAGGGCTGGCAGATTAAAGCTCAAAGCATTTACAGATAAACTTTTCAGTGATTTAAGCTGTAAAAAAATCCGCAACTCTTAGGTGGATAGAGCTGAAAAAGTGAGGATTTTAGGGTAATCCAAGGCAGAAAAATCACTGTGACTATGATGAACGGCCATTCTTGATAACTCCCATTTCTCCTGACTCTTGTACGGGTAATTTCCGTGCCTCCTGGGTCGGAGCTACGCTAATCATGCTCTGCTTTCCATCTTGACGACAGCATTCGGAACGAAATTCCCCCTAATCCTTACCCCCAACCTCAACAAAAAGACTTTCCATACGCAAACCTAAGTAATTTTACAAAAAAAATAATAGCTCCTACACAAATTCTATGTAGGAGCTATTCCAGGGATAGGTCTCAAACCCATCCCTGAAAAAATTAGCGTATATTATAGAGCATTACCACGAGGTAATACTTCTTCAGGGAATACAAAGTTTTGATGTGGCTGATCCGCAGGAGCCATCCATGCTCGGATACCCT
>JBFRWR010000195.1:0-13597 GCA_051439685.1 Trichodesmium sp. | reverse complement strand
ATTCTCACTTGTTGCAGAGAATCATAATTGATTTTACTGTTAAAAAATAGCTCACTTTTTGATAGTAATATCTTTTTTTTTTTGACTAATTGAGGTTTGCTAATCGCTTGTTTTGTATAAACTAGAATATTCCTTCCTTTCTTTTTATGTTTATATTTTGGCAGTTTAGGACGACTTTTAAACTTACTTGGGCATTCATTATAAGCTCTTATAGCTTTAAAAAAACTTTGCCAATTTTGATCTAAAAGAATCAAAACCTGCTGAGAAACTTTTGCCGGTATTGCTTTATAATCTGCTCCCGACTGTAACAAATGCATGAACCTTGTTATAGTCTAGATAATTTCCTTTATTAATAAACTCTTGTCTAACTATATAGTTAGCCTGATTTGTAGAGATTTTTAGACAAGAAAGCTAGAGCATCGAGTGATTTATAATTGGGATGATTTTTTTTAATAATAGTACGTTCTACTAACTGCATTATCCCGACTTTAAACATTTAACGAGCTGTTCTGCTTTCCAAGTTCAACTTCTAATTCCATTACGGTTTTAAGTAGAGGTAATTATCCATTATCAATTAATCAAATTTTTTTAATTTAGAGGTAGAATACTTATGCTCAACTTACAAATCAAATAACCAACTTTTAATCCGATTAAGCTCAGACCAATCCGATCTTTTCTCAGAACCATCCTGAATATTATTCTTAATCTCTTTAAGCCAATCTGAGTCAGCCATAATCATTTGTTGTGCCCTATCTATATGAGTTCTCACACCCTTTTCTCCTATTTCTAGCATTGCTAAAGCCAAATTAATTCTGCCCTGTGGATCGTCAGGATTAAGTTTAACTCCTGTTTTAGCAGCTTTATAAGCTGACTTAGGTTTTTTTTCTAATAGATATAACCAAGATAAACTAATCCATGTACTACTACTTTTAGGAGAGCGAGTTGTAATTTCTTTAAATAATGGAATTAAAGCACTAGGAGCTTCTCCTGCGTTATATTTTTCTAATCCTTCTTTATATAATTCTTCTGGTGTCTGAGTCATAATTTTCTAGGTTTTTTTGTTTTAAATAATCACTAAATTTACACATCAATATTTAGGGGTACAGTGAATAATGTACCCCTAATGTTGACCATTTCTATCTAAAAATTAGTACAATTCCAGAATACAGAAAAAATACTCAACTTAGTTAGTTTTGACAAACTAGATAGATTTAGTTAAATTTTATTTGAGGCTGAAATTTTAGGCTGAAAAAGAATTACCACAACCACAAGTTTGAGTTGCATTAGGATTAGTAAATTGGAATCCTCCGCCAATTAAAGCATCACTATAGTCAAGCATCAAACCATAAAGATATAGCATACTTTTGCGATCGCAAACTACTTGAAATCCATCATAATCAAAAACTTCATCATCTTCTCTGATTGTGCTAGGATCTGCAAAGTCCATCATATAGGACATTCCTGAACATCCACCTTGACGTACTCCTACCCTTAAGCATAGATCTTTTCCTTCTTTTTCTCTCAAGGATAGGACTTGCTTCACTGCAGATTCGCTCATCATAATACCTTTTTGTTGAGACTGAGTGGCTTGTGTCATTTGTGTCTAGCTCCTTTTACTATTATTATGTTCAAATATTGATATTCCCTTCGATTGTTTTAGGTGTTTAGGCCAAAACTTGGGGATATCTTACCCTATATATTTTAGGACAAAAGCTTTTGCTTAATCCTCCAGTCTCCCAGGAGACTTTGAGTAAGTTATCAGCAGTCAGCTATAAGTTATTAACTTATTATCTCACTTACCCTAGAGGAGAGATTAATCTCCAAGGAGAATTATCAAGTTACGACTAAAGTATAAAGTATACTCCTTTAACCTGAGAAGGAATTAAGAATGATTCATGCAAAAAACTGATTGCTGACTGCTAATAATTCAATGCTTATCAAAATTATTTTTTGGCAATTACTGTATGTTCTGCTGTAATACTTGATACTTTCGAGGGCAAATACTTAAAGAACTTAAAAATAGTCAATAAAATAAATATAGCAATCCTATTTTATTCGTGGGAAAAATATTACTGCTGTTTAGGGAATAGGGAATAGGGAACAGGTAGGAGTTTCAACTTTGTTATTGACTTTTTAATTACCCGCAACCTATTTAGGTATCGCTATATCTCTTGCCATCCTAAATTGCTTGTCACAAGTTTTATAGTAGTTAAAAATAGCTGAAAAACTTGAAAATTATGACTAATCAATCCTCACTCCTCCCAAAATAGTACAACTAATTAGAGGATTGCTATAGTCATCCACTATTAATCCTAGATACTAAAACTATAGATTATATTTCTCTATAGTTATTCTTTAAGACTATTATCACTCAACTAATGGTAAAATTCTGTAATAGCTGAGTTGATATTTTTATCGCAAGTTTAAAAAAATTTATTTAGTATTTAGATAGTATCGTTAAGATAGTAAAAATAAAAATTTCATCAGGTTCACAAAGCCTTCCTAGAAAAATGTATATAAATACATTTATGAAAAAATGGCTTAATGAAAAACGAAAAAATATTAATCGGTTGCTTCAATCTCAAAGGCTTAATCTATGGTAGCTCTCAATCCTTCAACAATTCGTAGGTTACAAAAATTACAACAAGTTCCTGGTGTATGGGAAGGCGATCGACGCCCCATACATTCAGACTCAATCTCTGGTCCAGAATCAGAGGCTGAAACAACAAACGAATGTATTATCTGGGTCGATGGCTCCCACGGAATGGTTAGAGCAATGGATATGGTGACATCAGATACTGGCCCAGAAGCGATTGTGCGGACATTACTGAGAGCAATGGAAAATCCTCAAAGTCCAGCTCCAGCAATTAGGCCACAAAAGATAGTGGTCAAAGACCGAGAAATTCAATTTTTTCTGAGGGGAGTTTTACAAAATTTAGGAATTACAATTGATTATGTCCCGGATTTACCTCTAATTGATGAAATTTTTCAGGGACTCAAGGAAGTATCAGATAATCGTCCTCCTCATTTGCCTCCTGAATATGCAGAAGCTTTAATTGAAAAGGCATATCAAATCTGGGATGATGCTCCATGGGAAATCCTGGGAGAACATCAAATAATTAATCTAGAGATTAATCAGTGGGATATTGAAAATCTCTATGTTTGTGTTCTTGGTAAATTGGGGATGGACTATGGAATATTATTTTATCGTTCTTTAGATTCTCTCAAAAGGTTTAGACAGAGAGTAGTTTATGAAAAATCTTATGAAAATTTAGAAGAAGCTTTTTTAGGCCAAGACTGTCTTTTCATTACCTATGATAGTTCTCAACAAGAGGATTATCAAAATGGGGGTGCAGATATAGAAAGCTTATCATTATCAGAAATTCAACCTAATTTTGGTAATTTGCATCCTCTAGAAGGTTTAAGATCTATTCTTTATGAAGAAGAAGCACTTACAACATTGGTGGCCTTAGAAGCCCTACATCGCTTTATGCGAGCCTCTAGGAAAAAGATGAAAGGAGATAAATTCCCTAGTATTAGTAGTCGTTACCGTATTCCTATACCAGGAGCTGATCAAGTTATCTCAATTAAAGTGAAAACTATGCCAGAAGTGGCAGATGAATTGTATGATATGGCTGTAGAAGCCGATCAAGAGGGAGATGAAGAATTAGAAATTGAAGTACCTATGCTCAGGGATGATTTGGTTCCCCCCAATTCTTTTTTGAGTCTAGGAGTTGTGCCTTGGGAAACAGTAGAATATTTACGAAGTAATACTAAAAAGTATCAGGCAGCAGAGGTAGATATTGAAACATCAGGAGAAGGTTTACCAATAATATTAATTCAAACTTCTCTACCAAAAGCAACAAAATTAATAGAAAATTTACAAGAAGGT
The DNA here is from genome assembly GCA_051439685.1 of Trichodesmium sp. Classification (GTDB taxonomy): domain Bacteria; phylum Cyanobacteriota; class Cyanobacteriia; order Cyanobacteriales; family Microcoleaceae; genus Trichodesmium. Next base: position 9,705 of record JBFRWR010000195.1, on the reverse strand, counting down.
CAAGGACTTCATGGAATAGGTTTTAATCCAGGAGAAGACCCTATAGAAGAAAAAAATTATGACCTGGGTATTCTGAAAACTTATGATGGTGTACTACATTTATTTGGAGAATTTATCCAAAATGATCCAGTACACCAAGAAGCTAAGGAAAAATGGGATGAACGTTGCAGTAAAACTGATGGTTGGTGTGGTTTAATTATTGCTAGGGGAATTACAGGTGCTTCCCGTGGTCAACCTGAGTTTAAGGATATGATGGCTTTGTTTGAAGTCCGCTCCCTATCATCTAAAGAATTAGGTGTTGGTCGTTTGCAGTTAGTCCCAGTATCTTTTTAATAAGAGCTTTGCACAAGGATTAGTCGGAACTAAAGATAAGATTTTTGATCAGAAAAAAAACTCAATCTAGTGTCTAATTCTTATAGAACCCCTAACAGTATCTTTGCAAAAGTTAGGATTAGGAGACAGGAGACAGGAGACAGAAGTTAGGAGTTAGGAGTTAGGAGTTAGGAGTCAGGAATCAGAATTTCGGTGAAATAGAATAGGGAAAAAAGTATAACAATAGCCCCTTGCTTCATCATATCCCCATATCCCCATATCCCCATCCCCCCATCTCTCCAGCTAATTATATAGATCCCTTCAGGGGTTCTATAAATTCATATACTTAATTAAGCCAATAAAAAAAGCTTGAAGCTCAGGAAATTCTAAGCAAAAATAATATTACTAATTTTTGCAACTAGATACTAGAGAGTTTTACCTCAAAAAAGTAGTAGTGTGTCTAGGCTAAAATTGTGGGTAAAAAACCTAACCCCCCAACCCCCTTCCATCCCCCCTAACCCCCCTTTGAAAGCTATGCTTTATAAACATCTTTATTAACATAAAACTTGACACAACAGACAAGTTATGTGTAGGTCTTTAAAATGCTTTTTCCACAGAACAAATGTATTCAAAAGTACATTTTTTTGATAAGTTATGTAGTTTTGCCTAGCTACTATAACTATTTCTCCCTTCTCCCCTGCTCCCTACTCCCCTACTCCCCATAAGGTTTTCAGGAGTTCCTTATAAGGGATAGCTTTTTAAGGGGGATTTAGGGGGATCATTGGTTTACCTCACCCCCGTTGGAAACTGCTATATACTTGGAAAATGCTGTAGGAAAAAACTATAATAATTTAGTCTCTAAATCAAATAAAAAATGATTTAGCGACTGAATCCCTAGCTTCAAAGATAACAACCTAACTGAATTTAATCGCTAAACTTACGAATACTATGAACACTCTTAAATCTGCTACTCCCCCACAAATTGATAGTTCTAATACTAACAGTAACCTCCGCCAAGATATTCTTGAGTATTTTAAAAATGCTTGGGAACTTGAAGATATTTTGATGAATAGTTTAGTGGGAGAAGAAACTTTTTATTTGAATCCCGATCCTTTGAGAAATCCTCTAATTTTTTATCTCGGACATTCTGCGGCTTTCTACATTAATAAATTAATTCATGTGGAGTTATTAGAAAAACGGCTCAACTCTGACTACGAAATATTGTTTGAATTTGGAGTTGATCCAGAAATACCAGAAGAACTCGATCAGGCGATCGCTCACATTAACTGGCCTCAACTTGCAGATGTTTGGCAGTATCGAGAAAAAGTCTATCAAATCATTATAAATCTAATTAAGAAAACCCCTTTAAATCTTCCCATCCATCAAAATCATCCTTTGTGGGCGTTAATGATGGGTATCGAACATCAACGCATCCATATTGAAACTTCATCAATGTTGTTTCGCCAACTACCTGTAGAAAAACTAAGACGTTGTAGTAATTGGGAATATGCTCCTACTAATGGTCAGATAGTTAACAATGAAATGATAGAAGTTGCTGGTGGAGTTGTCAAACTAGGAAAACCAGAAGATGATTCTACTTTTGGTTGGGATATAGAATATGGCGATCGCCAAGTTGAAGTTGCACCTTTTGTTGCTAGTAAATATTTGATTACTAATGCAGAATTTCTAGAATTTGTCAAGGGTGGTGGTTACGAAAATCAAGATTATTGGACTCCAGAAAGTTGGCTTTGGAAAACTGAAAATAACATCAAACATCCCAAATTTTGGATAGCTGAAAATGGTACTTATAAATATCGAGCCATGTTTGATGAAATGGAATTACCTTTAGATTGGCCTGTGGAAGTCAATCATTATGAAGCAATGGCTTATTGTTGTTGGCAAGGTGAAAATACTCGGTTAATGACTGAAGCTGAATATAATTTAGCAACTTATGGAAATAGCAAAGAAGCAGAAGCAGATAATTATAATCTGAATTTTAAATTTGGTTCTCCTACTCCGGTTGGTTTCTTAGAAAATGCCAAAAATGAATCAGGATTATATGATTTGCGGGGTAATGTTTGGGAATGGTTGAGTGACAATTTAAACCCTCTTTCGGGATATAAACCTCATTTTCTCTATGAAGATAATTCAGCTCCATTTTTTGATACTAAACATAATATGATGTTAGGAGGATGTTGGATAACTAACGGCACAGAAGCATTAAAATATTATCGTAATTGGTTTCGTCCGAATTTTTATCAACACGCTGGTTTTAGAATAGTTCAGGGATAATTGATAATGGATAATGGATAATTGATAATTATTTGATTGCTAACTTTTGTAGTAAATTGAAGACTTTTTTCCTCCAAAAAGTTTGCTTGTTACTCAAAGTTTAAAAATTTCATCATTATTTATAAATTATTTACCAGTGAATAATTTATAAATATTAAAGTTATTTATAGAGGATTAAAATGGCTGGGGATTTTTCAAATACCTCTGAGAAAAAATCATTTATACCGGTTCTAAATTCGGGACTACGATCTACATCATTATCCGATTGCCAGTACAAATGTTTGCTCAAATTGGCTCCCACTACAAACTATGTCTTGGGAAATGGGAATTATTGAATTTGCCTACGGAACAGAAGCTTACAAGATAGTAGAACAAGTTCCCTTCGAGAAATCAGGGAAAACTCACGATTTCTCCGTCGCTAGGTTACTTCAATCGAACAATATTAAGATAAATAGAGACCCCTTTGAACTAGGAGAAATGAGTTTTCATCACGGCTTCAATGTTCATGGTGCAGCGGCTAACCGCACCAACCAAAGGAGAATTGCACTTTCAAATATTTATTTTGAAAACGGCTCTCGCGTGATTAATTTCCCAAAAATAACTTCAGGAGATTGGCAGAAATTTATGCCTAACACTAAGCCTTCAGAGGCGATCTCGACACCCTATAATCCAGTTCTCTATAGTGTTTAAATAGTTCAAGCATAATCAGGAATTACCCATGAGGTATGAAAAACTAGGATTTAAGATTGCTTCCCTATCTGTCGCCATGACAAAAATATTTTGTACTGCGTAAGTGCTGATAATTATAGACTAACAGAAATTATGACTCAGAAAAAGTTTTACCTATTAACTGACCCAAGTATTATTTGTTCTTATCTGGTATCTAAATGGATTGAAGCTTTTGAAAAAATGCCAGAATTTCAAGGAATTTTAGTTAAAGAGGAAGTTCAATCAAGCAAAGTAATTACAGAGAGAAAAAATTTTCATCAAAAATACTTTGATCAAAAGCATTTAACTGATGAAATATATGAATTATTAACTGATTTATATCCTGATATAGAACAAACTGAAAGAGCAATGATCGAGCGATATGGTGTATCTAAGTATTCTACTACCGAGCATTCTCAAACCATTTTTCTTGGAGATAATTTGAATGGAAAATATGCCAAAAATTGGTTAATGGAAGTCGCTGAAAATTCCTCAGTATTCATTTTTGTTTGTGCTACTCAAATACTTAAATCTTGGTGGTTAGAAATAACTAAAAATCAAGTATTTAATAGTCATACAGCTGTCCTACCTTATGCTAGGGGAATGTATGCTATTGAGAATATGGCAATTAATAAAAATATTAACCAGTTTAAACAAGCTGCAGGGGTAACTATACATTATGTTGATAAAGGAGTAGATACAGGTTCAATTATTAGAACAGAAAGGATAGTCGATCCGTTTCGCTTTAATTCTATTTGGGACTTAAAAGGATATTTATATGTCACCGAATTTGAGTTATATGTGAAAACTGCCCAAGATATTCTCAGGAACAATGAAACTATTCCTGCTGGAGTTACACCAGATCCTAAATTGCTTGGTCCTAATTTTAGGATAAAAAACTTTACTCCAGAGAAACAAAAACAAGCAGCAGATGGTTATTTATGGATGAAAAATTCTTGGCAATAACTTTCTCTGACTTAAGGTAAACTAAGTAAATATTCGTTTAGTTTGAAAATTTTTCAGAGGAAATAATCAATGATTAAAGTAAAAAAAGTACAAAATAAAGGGCGGGGTATTTTTGCGACAGAGGATATTCCGAAAGGAACGTTAATTGAAGTTGCTCCGTCAGTAGTTTTGCCACCCGAACAATTACAAATTCTGAATGATACAAAAGTCTTAGATTATTATTTTGTACAGCCATCAGAATGTGGTACAACTAAGAATATAAAAGGATATTTTGTTTTGGGTTTAGCTTCTCTTTGTAATCATGCAGAAGAACCTAATTCTTATGTTGAATGGATTGAAGATGAAGTAGGTGTATGGTCACATTTAATCGCCCAAAAAGATATTAAAAATGGTGAAGAAGTTACCCTTTTCTATACAAATATTAATGAATATCCTGATGGTGAAAATTTTGTTTAATTCTGGGATTAGTATTGAGAAAAAGTTATCGGAATTAGTTCTGTCCCAACTTTTCTTAGCAAGCTGATTTGAGAATTTTTTAAGGATAGAAGTATTAATATGTAATTAGTCTGATTGCCATAAAATTACTCTTAACTTGAGTGAATCAACATATAGCAATCCTAAATTATAGCCCGTAGTGCTAGGGAATAGGGAATAGGGAATAGTAAACTGTTGGTTTTTCCTGGGGACAAGCTCCGCTAACAGGGTTTAGAAATGTCAAATACCTTAATGCGTAGCACTATAGTTTTTAATATTCGTTCCTAGTGCAGGATGTCGGAAATAAGTGACCATTGACAAAATGCTCAAAGCATTACCAATTAAAACTTCTGTACGGGTAATTTCGGTCCGAATGCTGCGCAAACATGAATTACCCGTACAGTAGGGGTAATTCATGAATTACCCCTACTGACTTCCGCGTAGCGGTACTAGGGGTTTGGTCTCCAAATCCTATAGAAGCCATTTGGCATCTTCAGAAAATAGGTTGGAAGGAGAATTAATTGATAAAACATGGGTAAGAATTAATTTGATGATGGGATGGGATTTTGTGGGATTTTGGCAGATATCTAATACACCCCATCTGGCCATCTTGCCATCTCCCTATCTCTCCACACTCCTGTAGGGACGTTGCATGCAACGTCCCTACCCCGCTCTCCTACTCCCCTACTCTCAACCTATACCTATAATTTTAAATATAGCAACCCTAAATAGGTTGTGATAAATCAAAAAGTAGATAAAAAATCTGAAACTCTTACCTGTTCCCTGTTCCCCGTTCCCTGTTCCCTAAAAAGCAGTAGGATTTTTACCACGAATAAAATAGAATTGCTATAGATACCAAATGGGTTCTATACACACTTGGATTCGGATACCAAACCACTACAGTTTTTTTCTCAAATCATTGCATATTGCTATAGTAAAATTATGAGATTTATTAGCCCAAAAACAGACTTTGCTTTCAAAAAAATCTTTGGCTCCACTGAGAGTAAAGATATCCTAATTAGTTTTTTGAATGCTTTAATATATTCTGGTAAATCAATAATTCAAGATTTAGAAATAATCGACCCCTATACTCCGGGAGATACCATTAGTTTAAAAGATACTTATCTAGATGTAAGAGCTATTTTAAATAATGGCTCGAATGTGATAATTGAAATGCAGGTTTTAAACGTTCCAGCATTTGAAAAGCGAGTAATTTATAATCTATGTAAAACTTATGGGAATCAATTAGACACTGGAGAGGGATATCGAAGATTTAAACCAGTAATTGCTTTAACAATTACAGATTTTAAAATGTTTGAGAAAACAGAACAATATATTAATCATTTTGTGTTTAAGGAGAAAGAGAAATCATTTGAATATGTACATGAAGAAATAGCAATTATCTTTGTCGAATTACCAAAATTCCCAAAAAAATTAGAAGAGTTAGAAACCATCACAGATAAATGGATTTATTTTGTGAAAGCAGCTCCAAGTTTAGAAGTAATTCCTACTAATTTAGCAGAAATAAAAGAGATAGAAAAAGCTTTAAATATTGCTAATCTGGCAAATCTATCAAGAAAAGAATTAGAGGAAGTACGCAAGCGGGAAGTATTTTTAGAAGACCGTGCGGGTCAAATTCTTCTAGCTCGACAGGAGGGACGAGAAGAGGGACGACAACAAGGAATAGAACAAGGATTAGAAGCTGGTAAGTTGTCAATGCAAAGACTAATATTAGGTCAACTAGAGAGAAAATTTTCAGCAGAAATTCCTGTCATAATTAGAGAGAATGTTCAACAGTTATCTCTGGAAAAGTTAGAAAATTTAGGAAGAGCAATTGATAATTTTAGCAGTTTAGAAGATTTGTCTAATTGGTGTCAAGAATCAGAACAGTAGTAGGTGGGAAATTGGTGTTAAAATATTATAGTAAAAGGCTATTTTGTCTTGGGTTTAGCTTCTCTTTGTGATTGTGCAGAAGTTCCTAATTCTTATGTTGAATGGACTGAATAATTTACAAAAAATTACGATGCCAGACGGACATTTGTATTAATGACTACATAAGCCAACAATCAAGCTTCAAAATGTTGAATCTTTTGAGTAGCTAAATCCGGCGATCGCCCAATAACCCCAGACTATTAAATTAGGAAATTATTAATTATGAAACCCAATCCAATACCTCCAAAACCTGGTCAAGAATCTGTTTGGGATTATCCCCGTCCTGCTATTTGGCAAGATACTGATAAACATTTGAAAGTAATTTGTAATGATATTGTTTTAGCAGAAACAAATAGAGGTAAAAGAGTGTTAGAAACGAGTCATCCTCCTACCTATTATTTTCCCCCCGAAGATATTAAATTAGAACATCTAATTGAAACACCAAAGAAAGGTTTTTGTGAGTGGAAAGGTGTCTATCAATATTACGATATTAGTATTGGTGATAAGTATATAAAATATGGTTCTTGGCGGTGTGTTGAACCTTCTACAAATTTTGTAGCTATTCAAGAATACTATAGTTTTGTGGCTGCTTTAATGGATGCTTGTTATGTTAATGATGAGTTAGCTACGCCTCAAGCAGGAGATTTTTATGCAGGATGGATTACTGCTGATATTGTCGGACCTTTTAAGGGCGGACCAGATACCTGGGGTTGGTAAATAATTAATAATGGATAATGGATAATGGATAATTGATAATTGATAATTAGAGATAGTTTTCATTATCCAAGCTCCATTATCAATTCAATTAATAACAAGGAGATAAATTCCGTGAAAATAGAAGTAATTAAAATAGATGATTTTACAGTTCACGAACACCATCTAAATGTTATCTATAGTGCCGATAAATTTCAATTCTCGACAAAAATTTTTTATCACGATATATCTTTTTCTTCCCTACAACAAAAATACTCTCAAGAACTTATCGAAAAAATAGCAAGTTATATTGCTTTATTTGAAGGGATGAAATTATGTTCATTATTTCCGAAATATTACGATATTTCGAGAATAGCTGCAAATTTAGAAAAACCTGTTTTAGAACTCTTTGTCAAAATTTATCAAGGGGTATTTGGTCAGCATTGGTATGAAAATAATATTACAGATTACCAGCAACCAGAAATTATTTATGCACAAGATTTAGGAGAGGCAAATCCTGTATCAATATTAGGAGATAATCATACCATTCTGACAGGTTGTGGCGGTGTTCATTAATTGATAATTGATAATTGATAATTGATAATTACCTCTCCCTAAAAGGGAGAGGATTGAGGAAGAAGGAAAAGATTTATTTTTTTTCCCTTGAAAGGGGAGGCTTTAAACCTGAATGATCTAATTATTTAATTGTTTAATTATTAATTATTTCGGTAAAGATAGTATTGTCGCTATGAAAATGTTAGAAGAAGCAAATATTCCTTTTGCCTCTATGCAGTATTCTCATAGTGTTTATGGAAAAGCAGATTTACAACATAATTTAATTGATGTAGTAGTAGCAGAGGTGAATCCAATTAAAAGTCATAAAATATCCATTTTTGATGACTTTCTTGATTTTCCTTTTTTCCAATTATATTTCCCAGAAAATTCAGGAATTACTGCTCCAGAAACTCCAGTATCTGTCTTTGAATCATTATTTTTAATGTTAGATAAAGGATACAATTACTTATGTTTGGCTCACGAAAAAAGTGCTAATACTGGAAATATGTTTTGGGAAGAAATAGAAAGAGAAGTTAACCATCAATGGGGAAAAGGTCTAGAAGCAGAACAACTTTTAGACCAATTTATTCGAGATAATCTCCTCTCTAATTTTAAATACTTTAGTATCCTACAACCTATTTACGACCTGCGTATTTTTCAAAAGTTGAGTCAATATCCTGAAGTTATTCCGAAAATTCATTCCTGTAATATTAAAAAACCTTGGTGTAAAAAATGCCCGAAATGTGCCTATGTTTGGTTAGGGTTAATGGCTTTTTGTCAGACAGATATTGTTGATGAAGTTTTTCAGGTAAATTTATTTGATGATGAAGATTTACTGCCGATTTTTAAAGCAATGATAGGTTTATCAACCCATACTCCTTTTGAATGTATTGGCGAAATTGATGAAAGTCGTTTGATGATGAAAAAATGTCTGGAAAAAGGTTTATCTGGCAAAGCATTAAATCTGTTTGTTGAACAAGTTTTATCAGATACTAAAATTGACTGGGAAAAAATAGAATATAAATATAATTCTGTGTATGAAAAAGAACACGCAATCCCAGACTGGTTATTTGAAAAGACTAAAGAAAAATTGTAAATCCGATCAGTAATCAGAACCAGATAAAAAATGATGATGAATAATTTAGAAAAATCGGCGATCGCTAACTTTTTCTCAGATTCAAAACTCAAGCTTGTTAAACTTAATGAGCAAGAATATATGGAGGGATTAATTGCTTATCGCAGTCAAAATAATGAACAAGAGATGATACTTGAAGCTACATTTCAGGCGATAGAAAAACATAAGTCTTTACAAGAAAGCTACACGATCCTGAGTATAGGTTGTGGCAGTGGAATTTTTGAGCAAGCTTTTTTGACAAAGCTGCTTGAGTTCAACAAATCTATTCATTTTGTTGGAGTAGAACCAAACGAAGTAGGATGTGTAAAAACAAGAGAATGGTGTCAGGAACTTAGCACATTTCAACCAGAGAAATTTCGATTTAAAATTCATCCCGTGACCTTAGAATAATTTGAACCACTTCAAACTTTTGACATTATTTTATTAATTCATACATTCTACTATTTTGCAGAAATTAAATCCTCTTTTGAGAAGGTTTATAAACTTATTGGTGAAGCAGGAATAGCAATTTTTGCAATCAATTTAAAAACAGTAATAAGCGAACCTTACTACTATGTAAATCAGCGATTTTATCAAAGACCAAGGTTTTATAGTGAAGATTTAGATCGAGTCCTTTCTGAAAAAAATATTTCTTTTCA
>JBFRWR010000194.1:0-12632 GCA_051439685.1 Trichodesmium sp. | reverse complement strand
GCTAGCTTCCTGCTTCTTTGAGAATCACTGACCGCAGTCTGTAACCTTTTTCTCTCCACAGGCTTTAAATCGGCGGGAACTCCACCTACTGACACATATAGTCTTCGTATATTGACAGCAACCGTTTTAGTGCTTGCGAGTAATTGCCTCACCCACTACGATTGATCGTATTTAGATTGATAAGTTATCAGGTCTAATGGCATCTTTTTTTTGCAATATTGGTCACAAACCTCCTTCAAATAAGTTAGACATACACCATTAATTATGACAAATAATGTACAATTATGGCAAATAATGTACAATTGTTTTACTTCAGTAGTTAGCCCCCCACAGGCCCGCCAGCAATATAACGGAAATTTGCCCATGTAACTGAAGGATTTCCTATTTGAACTAACCCGCAACCTAGCTTTGCTATAGTTGAAATAGCGGTCAGCTAGCCTCTTGCAGAGGAACTATTTTATCAGCTTCTCAAGGTGTATAATGTCAAACCTCCATAAAAGGCGCACCACTAATTTTTCAAATATAGTGGGGGACTTAAACCCTTGGATTTTTAGCTGATAAACGTAGTAAATAAATTTATATATAGTTACTAAATCTATAGAAAAATGTTCCTAGACAAGTGTTTTAATTAAGTGTTACCTTAACGGGATGAACTACAACACCCTCTATCCCATTGCTAAAAGCGTTTGGGACTGCTTTTCGTAATATGTTTAAACTGCCATTGACATCAGCATTGTCTAAAACTGTTTCCCACTTCTGGCTATTTAGACCAGAGATACTTGTCAAAATGTCAATTAATTTTCTCAAAGTAATCATTCTAGTCTAGTAATTAAGTCTTCTGTGGATCACCGTTTCTACCAAAGTGCTGAAAAACAAAATAGTCTTATTAGCTTATTTGGTAAAGCTGGTATCTAGACAGTTCTCAGTTTATCAAGAAATAATTCAGGTAGAGGAGTGCTCTAACTGATACATTCTGCAACTGCTTTCTCCTATCTACCATTAATGGTATTAAAGGTTACTTTTTTTCATTAAACAGTTTAATTTTAGTTTTTAAAGTATAGCTCAGGTTTTTCAAATAGGTAATGATTAATTGAGTTATTTATTTTAAGAAAATATAAAGTTTTATCGTTAGCCAATAAAATATTTTTTTCTAGTCATATAGGAGTCGTCCGGGTAGTTGTGTAACAAATATCTAGAAAACAAAATAATTTCAGATTTTTTATCTATATTTTTAATTTTTGACAAACTTTAAATAGACTGTGATTGAAATAACTTGAAAGACTATAGCAATCCTATTTTATTCGTGGCAAAAATATTGCTGTTTTTTAGGGAACAGGCAACAGGGAACAGGCAACAGACAATAATTTCAAGTTTTTTTTAATTTGTCACGACCTCTTTAGGATTGCTATAGACAAATATTTTAGTGACATAGTTTGAATATTTAACTACATAATCAAATATACAATTTTAAATTGGATGTAAATCTAGGTTGACTTTTTTTATGATAAAAAATATTTTCTTTAGTTCCTACTAATCTTTATGCAAAGCTAATATTAAATTAAGTTAATGAGGTACATTTGTCTTTCAAATTTTCTATTGTTTCCCAAATTAATACAACCAATGATTCTACTTCACATTTTTTTGTAGTTGCTATCATACCATTTTTTAGGATTAAAAAAAATTTTTGGCTGAAACCCTTTCCATGAAAAAAATACTCATGCCAATCTTATTCAGAATTACTATATATCTCCGCTATTATCTATCAAATTATCAATTATTTCTCCCTGTTCACTATCTCAACTAGGACAATCTTAAAATAACTACTAATTAAACCGTTTAACTAAAGTTATAAGCCAAGTTTTGCGAACTTGAAACCTGAATTTTATGGTAACTTCAGCTTCTTCTTTCACTTTATAAGTTATCAACTATAGCAATCCTAAATAGGTCGTAATAAATCAAAAAGTAGAGAAAAAACTTGAAATTCTTGTCTTTTCCCTGTTCCCTAAAAAGCAGTAAGACGTTTGCCACGAATAAAATGGGATTGCGATATTTGTGACATTTTTTCAGTGAATAATTAGTATTAATATAAATGTTAGTTCCTAATCAAATTATGAGATTAGTCATGCTACTTTAACTTGTTAATTGTTGATTTGCAACTTTTAACTTTTCCCCAATAACTTTATAACCATCAATACGAGCAATAACCTGTCTATGCCATCCAGACAAGACTTGCTCAAACTCTGGATCATGTAAATGACCACGCCAGAGAATTAAAGCATCTTCCCCAGTTTGCTGATAATATCCTCGACGACGACCTACATCTTGAAAACCAAATTTATGATATAAAGACAATGCAGTAGTATTTGAAATTGCAACTTCTAGAGTTGCTCGCTCTAACCCCCTTTGCCAAGCAGAGTTCATTAAAGTGTAAAGTAGTAGTTGACCAAAACCCAAACCTTGATATTGTGGATGGATTCCCAATATAGTGATATGTGCTTCCTCTAAGATAGCCCACAAACAACCTATACCAATTATGGACTTATGATTATAGCTAAACTCTGATTCAAACTTAGAGGATGTAGAAGCTATTTTCTGTTGATTTTGGCTCATCACTAAAATCAGCAAGTCACTATTAGGACTTTCTAACTCTCGCTGATACCCTTGAGCATTCCAGAGGCCACCAAAACAAAGTTGATCCAATTCAACCACGAGAGGAATATCTGTTGAACTCATTGTTTGAATTGTGATAATGGCCATACTATGAATAATGAATAATTAATAATGAATAATTAATAATTAGGGTTTGCGCTCAAAAGTCTTATAGAAGCCCTAAGTTTATCTTGGTAAAGGAGACAGGAGTTAGAGATAGGAGAATAGGGAAAAAGGTAAAAAAGTAGCCCCATCCCCCCTCCCTACCTAAATTTATAGATTCCTTCAGGAGTTCGATAAGTCAGGAGTCAGGAGTCAGGAGTCAAGAGGGATAGGGAATTTAGATAAAGTAGTCATAAAATCGTCCCTTAACTTTTCTACCCAGCTCTTACCCAAAATGCTAAATTTTGGCACCTGAGCAACCTAAGAGCTGCGCACTTTTTGATACCTAACCTCAAAAGGCTAAAACCTTTATCGATAAATACTTTAATATTTAATCAGCAGAGCAATAATTTAGAGATAGTTTTCATTATCTACTATCCATAAATCAAAGTCTAAAGTTTAGATAAAAAATCAATCAAAAATCTACAAACTACAATAACTTTTATTTATTAGATAAACTAGATAGACAACTTCAAGTATAACTCAGTATAGCACTCATGGTATCAACCCAATCTTTAATAACCACAAACTCAGCAATTAAGTATTTGCCAAAATCAACAGAAGATGTTGAAAAAATTTCCCCCAATCAAGAACTTCTGCCACTTACTGCTAAAGTTAACAGTTTAGATCATTTAGAAATCGGAGGGTGGGATGTACCAGCATTAGTCGAGAAATTTGGCTCACCTTTATATATTGTGGACGAATATACTCTAAGAACAGCTTGTCGCCAATATCGAGACGCACTCAAACAACACTATCCTGGAGAATCTTTAGTATTATATGCTTCCAAAGCCTGGAGTTGTTTAGCAATATGTGCCATATGTGGTGCGGAAGGTTTAGGTATAGATGTTGTATCTGGAGGTGAATTATATACAGCTATTCAAGCAGGAGTTAATCCTGAAAAAATCTACTTCCATGGTAACAATAAATCTCTCGCAGAATTAACTTTAGCTATCGAAACAGGTTGTATAATAGTTGTTGATAATTGGCTAGAATTAAAAACATTAACAGATTTAACTAACCAAAAACAAGAGCAGCTAGAAACTCCTGTCAAAATAATGATTAGGTTTACACCTGGCATTGAATGTCATACCCACGAATACATTCGTACAGGTCATCTAGATAGCAAGTTTGGATTTGACCCCAATCAATTAAATGATGTATTTACCTTCATTAGCCAAGAAAAATTACTATCATTAATTGGGATTCATGCTCACATAGGTTCCCAGATATTTGAAGTTCAACCCCATCACGATTTAGCAGATGTAATGGTAGAAGCAATGACAAATGCTATGTCACATAATCTATCAATTAAAGAAATAAATGTGGGCGGTGGGTTAGGAATCCGTTATACTGAAGCAGATGATCCGCCAAGCATTGAAACTTGGATTCATAAAGTTAGTACAGCAATGGTAGACGCTAGTCAAGCACGACACTTACCATTACCAAAACTACTATGTGAACCAGGACGCTCAATTATTGGGCCTGCTTGCATCACAGCTTATACTATAGGCTCTCAAAAACAAATTCCAGATATTAGAACTTATGTTTCTGTAGATGGGGGAATGTCAGATAATCCCCGTCCAATTACTTATCAATCATTGTATCGAGCAGTTGTGGCCAATAGATTATCTCAACCAACCACAGAAACAGTTACTATTGCTGGGAAACATTGTGAGTCTGGTGATGTTCTCATAAAAAATGCTACCTTACCAGTAACTCAACCAGGAGATTGTTTAGTAGTTATGGCTACCGGGGCTTATAACTATAGTATGGCTTCTAACTATAATCGTTTACCAAGACCAGCAGCAGTCTTAGTTGGTAATCAGGAAGTTAACATAATTCTGCAAAGGGAAACTTACCAAGATTTGCTAAGTAAAGATATTTTACCAGAGCGAATAGCCATAAGTGATAATAGTATTTGATTAACTAGAGAAAGCTAACATAGACAAACATCAAAAAATCAAATTCTATGTTGATCAATGTATAAATTTGATTTTTATCTCAATTTAACTGAAAAACTAAGTTGTTAAAATATATCTATGTTAGTTATAGTTATAGCAATCCTCAATAGGTTGCGACAAATCAAAAATTTGAAACTCCGACCTGTTCACTCTTTCCTGTTCCCTATTCCCTAAAAATCAGTAAGATTTTTGCCACGAATAAAATCAGATTGCTATAGGATAAAAAATAGAGTTCCTATAGATATCCAGCTACCAATTTATCTGAAACACCCATGATTTTAATTATAAGTTATATGAATTAGATTTACTTTTAAACTCTTTTTATTCCTATTGTTATAGGAACAGAGGAATTAAATAAAAAACTTTCATTTGGATAAAAATACTAATGATTAAGCATCTCTTAGTATTACTGAAAAATTAAAGTATAAAGCCTCTCCATTCATGGAGAAAAAACAAAAAAAATTCCTTTTAACCAATCCTCTTTTTGATCATAGGGGGTAATTATTAATTATTTAAAGCATATTTATGACTAATGATGTAGAAGTTTAAATGCTAAAATTATTGTATCACGAGCATATTACCTGTTAGGTGTGTACCTCAATTTTATCTCTAAATAAAATGATATAATTGTAGAGAAGAAAGCAGAGATAAAAATATTTAGCTGATTATAGCTAAATCTACTTTGTAGAAAGGTATTTATATAATAGGAATGTCTCTACCTATTCCCATATAAATCCACAAATTTTTACTCATAAATAATCATTGGTAATTAGATATTTGCCTATTAAATAGAAGATAATAACTGCAAATATTAAAGTAAATTATTATCTCCTCAGAGGCATGATCCCAACCAAATTATAAGAGACCAAATCAACCCTTGACGCTATATTAATAATTAAAGTTCAATGAAATCGGGTCTTAGTAATGACCCTGGCTTAATGAAGTCCTTATTGCTCCATAGTATTGATATTGGACTTGTTTTAGCCTTGATATATATGGTGCTGGTCATCATCGGGGAACGTCGTACATTATGGATGGTCAGAGGCTTTATAGTCTTAATGTTAGCTTCAGCTTTAAGTCATTGGGCTGGATTAAGATTATTAAGCTTTGCCCTCAACAGTCTAGTTATTGGCTCTGCGGTGTCAATGGCAGTAATATTACAATCAGAATTTCGTAGATTTCTCGAACAATTAGGACAAGGAGAAATCCTACAAATGTTTGGCCATGACCGCCGAGTTCTTCCAGAATCGGATAATATTATTGATGAAATAGTAGAAGCGATTAAGCAACTGTCCCTAAATCGGATAGGTGC
This sequence comes from Trichodesmium sp., assembly GCA_051439685.1. Classification (GTDB taxonomy): domain Bacteria; phylum Cyanobacteriota; class Cyanobacteriia; order Cyanobacteriales; family Microcoleaceae; genus Trichodesmium. The sequence goes on along the minus strand of JBFRWR010000194.1, from coordinate 6,545 downwards.
TTTGTTAATCGTGGAAACAAATGAACCGATAGATGAAAGAGATTTTTCTGTCCCTGGTGTAAAGTTAAATGCTGAACTTTCTAAGGAATTATTACAAACTATATTTCAGCCAAAAACTCTCTTACATGATGGTGCAGTCTTAATTCGAGAACATAAAATAGTATCGGCTGGTGTAATTCTACCATTGTCTGAGAGAATAGCTTCCAGACAATTAGGGACTCGTCATCGAGCAGCTATGGGAATTACTGAACAAGTAGAGAAATGCATCTGTATAGTGGTGTCTGAAGAAACTGGTTCTATTTCTTTAGCTGAGAAAGGCAGTTTGAATAGACCCCTAACCAGTAATAAACTTAAGGAGTTACTAGAAGAACGTCTATTTCTATCAGGTAGTGACAAAAGTACAAAATCATTGCCTATAGTAAATATTGGACGTCAAATAGGAGCAAAAGGATCGCAATTAATTTCATGGGTATTTCGTCAAAGTCCGTCAGGTCCTCCAAAGAAAAGATGAACCAAGGAACTTCCTTACAAGATTTACCTATTGACCTGCAACCAGAAAGGTTGCCTCATCATGTAGCTGTAATTATGGATGGGAATGGTCGTTGGGCTAAAGATCGTAGTTTACCTCGGATCATGGGCCACAGAAAAGGTGTAGAATCACTTAAAGATCTATTAAGATGTTGTCGGGATTGGGGTATAGAAGCTCTAACAGCTTATGCTTTTTCTAGTGAAAATTGGGGCAGACCACTAGAGGAAGTAAATTTTTTGATGACTTTATTTGAAAAGGTTCTGCGTCAAGAACTACAAGAGATGTTGGCAGAAAATGTGCAAATTAGATTTGTCGGTAATTTAAGTTCTTTGCCTCTATCTTTACAAGCTGAGATTCAAAACTCAATGAATAGGACTCAGGAAAATACAGGAATCAAGTTTACTGTAGCTACTAATTATGGAGGACGACAGGAAATTGTTAATGCTTGTCAAGCGATCGCTTCTCAAGTAGAAAAAGGTCTGCTCAAACCAGAAGAAATTAATGAATCGCTTTTTGAAAAATATCTTTATACTGCTGGAATGTGTCACCCAGATTTATTAATTCGGACCAGTGGGGAGATGCGAATTAGTAATTTTTTACTATGGCAAATAGCTTATTCAGAAATTTATGTTACCGAGACATTTTGGCCAGACTTTAATCGTCAAGAATTTCATCGTGCTTTGTACGCTTATCAGAAACGTGAACGTAGATTTGGCAAAATATGATGAGTTTAAGTAAATTTACGGTCCCGAGAAGATAACTTCTTCAAGATCGCGGCGACTTAGAGAATATTTAAAAGAGCGTTGAATATCAGTACCATCAGCACCTGCATCTACATAACGGACAGTAAGTTGATCTATATCTAGTAATAATTCTGCTTTCCAGTTAGGTTTTTCAACCCACCAACAATGCAATTTTTCAGGATTTTGTTGACAACCATTTTCTTGAAGCCATTGCTCAATTTTTGGTAGAGCATGGTTATATAAAGGAGTATCTGGGTTAGGAGTTTCCATTTGTTTTGTTTTTACAAAATATCTATATTTTCAAATTTTAGCAAAATCTGGCCGATTTAGTTATAGGTATTTTCTAGTTAGGAAATTAAAAAAATAGCGGAGAAAAATTTTTTCTCTTATGATATCATGTCCGGTAGCATCGTTTGTGTATAAAATTAAGTCATAATTGTCATAAACCCTTCTGCCTTCTGCCTTCTGCCTTCTGCCTTCTGCCTTCTGCCTTCTGCCCTCTGCCTTCCTTCCACCAAAGTATAAGTATTCAAGCGGACATGATATGACTCTATTTGATGAGTATTAATCAACTGTACTATTTTTGCCATTTTCCTAATAGACTGCAAAAATTTTCAGGCAAGAACTATTTATGGTTTGGGTATGGAAAGTCTTTTTGTTGAGGTAGGGATTAGGTAGTAGGGAGTAGCTGACAAGGGTAGGTATTTTACATTTGGGTAGGGACAAGACTAGGAGGACAAGGAAGACAAGGTGACAAGGGAGAAAAACCCTACAAAATTAGGTTCGGTTATCCAAAATCTCAGATGCTGAAAACCCTAGTTTTTTGTAACAAATCTTCCTTGTCTACTTTCCTTCTTTCCTTACTTGTCTTATCTTGACCGAAATATTAAAAACCTACCCTTGTGAGGTGGGGAGTAGGGAGTAGGGAGTAGTTAAGACTAAAGAGTTAGAAGAGTTATAGAAAAGTTAGTCCAAAGAATACCTGAAAATCTTCACTTTTTCCCCTATATTAACCCAAAAGCTGGTACTTTTTACAGAGGTAAATTTCTCAAAGCTTTATCTGTCAATTCTTTTATATTTAATCAGCAAGCCCTATTTAAAGTAGTTTTCTACTTGAGCAAGTATATCTACGATAATTTTAGGGAGTAGATCATAGATAGGTTAGGGTACTTAACCTAAATAGTATCTACTTTATCAAAGGTACCACATTAACCTACAATCTGCTGATGTATAAATGAAATTATATACAGCAGATTTCTAGTATTCTCAGTCTATGAAGTACAAATTTTCAAGAACACCTTGCTTAATCGCCAGGTTGAAAAACATCTGTGCAAAAACTTATATTGCCCATCAAAGTTGAACCTGATAGTTGAAGAAACCTCCTGTGAATTTAACTTCCTGATAATTCAATTAGGTTAAATAGTTACTTCTGGACGCATTAAACCAATAACAATAGCTATGATCAAACAACCAACTAAAGTTATACCCATAATCAATAATGCAAATAATTCACCAGAAGATAATGGTCTATCTTGCGGGTCTAAATAACTAGATGAATTATTCCATCTGTCAGCAAAAAAATCGCCTTTGGTATTGATTTTTTTCTCAAAATCATTGATATACAAATGCCGAATCTTTTGATCGTACTCTAACCTTTTTTCTGAGTTTGTAAGAATAGCATAAGCTTCATTAATTTGCTGAAATTTAGTAGTAGCGATCGCCTCTGGTATATTTGTAGTATCTGGATGATAGCGTTTACTCAATTCCCGATATGCTCTTCTAATTTCTTGATTAGATGCTTTGGGATGAATTCCTAGTAAAGAATAATAACTCACATCCAAAGGAGTATATTTTGACATTCTTCAAGTTCTTTATCTCTTTGCCCAATTCCGTTAATTCTTGCTAGTAATTTTTTGGTTATTCAATAATCTTTAGTTAAGAGTACAACAACCTCAATTACTTAACCATTAAAGAATCAAAAAAGATTATTTATTTGATTGTAACCATCTTTTCAGATTTAATTAATTATTTATTTAAAAATTTCGACCAGTTGCTATCTTCATAAATTTAGTTAAGTCTTAATCAAATTTCTAAATAATCATAAAATAATAATATTGTTTGATTAAATACTAGGAAACCTAGAAAAAATAGAAGATTCCGTACTTACAAGGTAGAACTAACACTGAGAAATATTTTTTTTCTATTCCCTATTCCCTATTCCCTGTTCCCTGTTCCCTATTCCCTGTTCCCTATTCCCTATTCCCTGTTCCCTATTCCCTGTTCCCTATTCCCTAAAACATAAATATAAATACCTTAAGGGCAGCGAAAAGTGTTAATTTCAATCATTCCATTCTCCTCTCGGTGGAATAGGAGGGTTTCTCTGAAGAGTTAGAGCTAACTCATCTTCAGGAAGTCCACCTCTCAGCCACTGGCGAAGAGCACTTTCAATTACCTTACTTGGGTCATTAGTTAAATGCTGAACTTGGTCTAATAACCTAGAATCTATATGTATAGATAATTCTACTTTTTCAGGAGACCTTTGGTCATTAATTTGTGACTCATTCATACTCAGATAATCCTAAATTTAGAAAACTTATATACATAATACATACCAATATTCAGTAACTAATTTAACTATGTTACTAATAAATATTATAAATTTGTACTTTTTTATCCATACCAACTTCATAAAATATCACATTGGGGTTGATGTGTCAAACATATAATCAAATATCGGTAGTGCGTCAAGAAAGTGTAGGAAGTCTAGGAATTTGAGGAAGTGTGGCAAGGGTGGCAAGACCTCCGAAAATTTGGAGGAGTAATTGTAGATGTATCTTTTTGTGCAAGTCTGCCTTTGATCCTAACTTTTTAGTCTGAAAGGCTGAAAAATTTGCACTTTTTTCGCGACCAAAATGTGCTTAACCTTTAGATATCAGTCCTTTGAGATTATATTGGCCAGCCATACTTACTCATCCCACACTTTGGGCTTTACACTACCCAAATATCTGAGTAAATTATTTTTACCAGTAATATATAAAAATCAAGCTCAAAGAATGGAATAAAAATAAGACCAGGCCAAAAAGTTAATGATTAAAATATGTTAAGAGAATAGATAGATTTGACTAAGACCATAACAAAAACACGGCAGCTTAAATTATTAACAAAAGTATGACAAAAGTTTCTGTATCTCGCATTCGTAATTTTTCGATTATTGCCCATATAGATCATGGAAAATCAACTCTAGCCGATCGACTCCTACAAGCAACTGGCACAGTTGCAGACCGGGAAATGAAAGAGCAATTCCTAGACACAATGGACTTAGAAAGGGAGCGTGGCATTACAATTAAGCTACAAGCTGCCCGGATGAATTGTACGACTAAAAATGGTGAAGAATATGTATTAAATCTGATAGACACTCCTGGTCATGTAGACTTTTCTTATGAAGTATCTCGCTCTCTTGCAGCTTGTGAAGGAGCTTTATTAGTAGTAGATGCTTCCCAAGGAGTAGAAGCTCAAACTTTAGCCAATGTATATCTAGCATTAGAACATGACTTAGAGATTATCCCAGTATTGAATAAAATTGACCTTCCTGGAGCAGAGCCAGATAGAGTCAAACAAGAAATAGAAGATATAATTGGCTTAGACTGTTCGGGTGCAATTTTAGCATCTGCCAAAGAAGGAATTGGAATTGCCGAAATTCTGGAAGCAATAGTTGAATTAGTGCCACCACCAAGAGATACTATTGATGAACAATTACGCGCCCTAATATTTGATAGTTATTATGACCCATATCGAGGCGTAATTGTCTATTTCCGAGTCATGGATGGGACTATTGCTAAAGGCGATCGCGTCCGACTCATGGCATCAGGAAAAGAATACGAAATAGATGACTTAGGAGTTTTATCCCCTACCCAAAAACCAGTAGACGAACTTCATGCAGGAGAAGTAGGTTATTTATCAGCAGCCATCAAAGCAGTAGAAGACGCAAGAGTAGGAGATACAATTACCCTAGCCAAAAAACAAGCAAAATCTCCTCTACCTGGTTACACAGAAGCTAAACCTATGGTATTTTGTGGCCTATTTCCCACTGATGCGGATCAGTTTCCAGATTTGCGAGAAGCACTAGATAAACTAAAACTTAATGATGCTGCCCTATCTTATGAACCAGAAACATCAAGCGCCATGGGTTTTGGATTTCGGTGTGGCTTTTTAGGATTGCTCCACATGGAAATTGTCCAGGAAAGATTAGAGCGAGAATATAACTTAGATTTAATTGTCACTTCTCCATCAGTAGTTTACCAAGTAACTACCAATAAAGGAGAGGTAATTCTGGTTGATAACCCAAACTTATTACCAGAACCTAATTATCGAGAGAAAATCGAAGAGCCTTATGTCCAAGTAGAAATGATTACCCCAGAAGAATATGTAGGGACATTAATGGAGTTGGGTCAATCACGACGGGGTGTATTTAAGGATATGAAGTATTTGGCTCAGGGTAGAACTACTTTAATATATGAAATACCCTTGGCAGAGGTAGTAACAGATTTTTTCGACCAAATGAAATCTCGGTCTCGTGGTTATGCTAGTATGGAGTATCATCTTATAGGTTATCGTGAGAATCCTTTGGTGAAGTTGGATATTATGATTAATGCTGAACCAGTAGATGCTTTAGCTGTAATTGTACATAAGGATAAGGCTTACGGGGTAGGTCGTGCTTTAGCAGAAAAGTTGAAAGAATTAATTCCCCGTCATCAATTTAAAGTACCAATTCAAGCATCCATAGGCGCTAAAGTTATTGCTAGTGAGCATATTCCTGCTTTACGGAAAGATGTTTTGGCTAAATGTTACGGTGGAGATATTAGCCGTAAGAAAAAATTACTACAAAAACAGGCCAAAGGTAAAAAACGAATGAAGTCATTAGGTACAGTTGATGTACCACAAGAAGCTTTTATGGCAGTTTTGCGATTAGATTAATAATCAAAGAGAATTGCTGAAGCGTGGGTCTGATTTTCTTGTTTAGGCGGTAGGTAGGGACGTTGCATACAACGTCCCTACAGAGTGTCTCGTTCTCAATAGAATACTTACTCACATACCATATATATAGCGTTAAAAACTATAGTGTTATATTTTTGTAACTCTATATATATACATAGAGTACCTTGACGTAAGTTCTGTAGACATCTCCAACAATGAAAAATAAAATCAATTCTGATCTAGAAATTGTCAATTATTTCTCACTGTTGCCTGTTATATCATGTCCGGATAATTAGTGA
>JBFRWR010000193.1:0-4347 GCA_051439685.1 Trichodesmium sp. | reverse complement strand
TTTCACATTTAATTTTATAACCAGGACCACCTGTACCCGTACCATTAGGGCAACCTCCTTGAATCATAAAATTAGGAATAACACGATGAAAATTCAAGCCATCATAAAATCCTTTTTCACTTAATTCCACAAAATTTTTCACAGTATTGGGAGCATCATTCTCAAATAATTCTAGATTAATTGTGCCCTTGTCAGTTTCCATGATAGCTCGTGTCATTTTTTGATTTTCTCCTAAAGTTAATTTCAGCATTTAGCAGTCAGCATTCAGCGGTCAGCTTTTGAAGGTAATAAATTACTAAGATTAAGCTAATAAACTTTTTATTCATTACTTTTAATTCTACTTGAAGACTAATTTTTTATTCCAAGATAATGAATTAATAACTCATAGCTGAAAGCTGAAAACTGATAGCTAGTTAATTGCTAGCATTATAAGCCATTTGCCAAAAGTCTTTTTCTAGTCTAGCGACATTTAAAAAAGTAGTTTCAGCTTGACTTTTTACTGTTTTTGAGGTACTTTGTAATACCTCATTAGCTTGTGCCTCTAGTAGTTTAACATAGTTTGTAAACTCTGGATTTCCCCAACGGTTAGCAAATTCATTATAAGGGGCTGGCATTTCTCCAGGTAATTGCCAACCTTGATTATAAGCTAGTTCAATTCCCCATAATGCAGTTGCTTGTATTGGGTATGGCATTTCAGTTAATTTATTCATAAACTCACAATATTCTGTACAAGTTAATTGTTTTTTACTATTCAAATTTAATTGTCTTTCTCTTGCTTTATCTTTAAACCAATTTAATTCATCTTGCAGAGCATTTAGTCCGCTCAGAATTACATCAAAATGAGTGGTAGGGGCGGAAGTTAAAATTCTGCCTACCATCCGAGTAAATTCCACAACAAATAGATAATCTTGCACCAACCAAGTGTTAAATTGTTGAGGCTTAATAGTACCTAATTTACATTCATTTAAAAATGGATGTACGGTGGCTGCTTGCCATTCTTGAGAGTATTTTTTTAATAGTTTTTGACAGTTCATAAAATAGCAGTAAATTAATCTCAATTCGTGCCTTATTATATTAAGGACTTACGCAAAATATCTGTAAATTGTGTTTTTAGTGTCCGTGGGTAAGTCCTGATATTGAATAAATGTAAACATTCAGCTATTAGTCATCAGCAATTAGCAAATAATGAATAATTCCTGATCTGTTTAAATGAGTATACTTTATTCCTGACTTTTAATTCTCTGAAGACTAATTTATCCTTGAGGCTGAATGAGATAATAAGTTGCGGACTTTAGCTGACTGCTGAATGCTTAGGAATAAATTATTTTAGCTATCAATTTCCAGCTTTTATTCGATTATTTATCCATCAGGTAATCTGCCACCGCTTGGTACGCGGGCAGGGAAGTTGGGTCAATTTTGGCATTTTTAGCCACAGGAAAAGACGCGAACCTGACAATAACCATCTCTGCTGAAGGATCGATATAAATGGTTTGTCCATGTACACCACGGGCAGCAAAAGCACCATTTTCATTATGGAAAACCCACCACATACTGCGATAACTACCTCCCTCTAAAGTTGTGTAACCTGCTTTGGCAAAAGCATCTTTATCTCCACCAGTTCGGATATTTTCCACTACTTTTTCAGGAAAAATCAGCTCACCATTAATCACACCACCATTTAAAATTAGTAGACCAACTCGACCTAAATCCCGCAGTGACGCACTGAGTCCACCTCCCGCAAAAGGAGTACCCTTGCCATCCACAGTCATATATCCATCTTGTTCCGCACCTATTTTGCTCCAGATTCGTTCAGACAATAATTCTGTCAGCTCCTTACCTGTAACCCGTGAGACAATCCAACCCAGTGCATCAGTATTGACAGTTTTGTAGCCAAAAGACTCACCGTGGTTTCCATCCTGTTGTACTGTCTGGAGGTACTCAAAATAACCGTTCGGACCTGTGTATTCTTTAGGTTTTGGTAGGGGATTAGCAGCAGCCGAATATATCCAGATATCAGCATTTGGGTCAGAGTAGTCCTCGCTGTAGTCGAGCGCTGTAGTCATATCCATTACTTGCCGTACAGTCGCGCTGCCAAAAGCACTATCTGCAAGTTCGGGCACTATAGAAGAGACTTGTGCAGTATCGTCAAGTCTACCCTCTACCACGAGTATTTCAGCCAGAAGTCCGGTGAATGATTTTGTCATCGACATTGCAGCGTGCTTGCCAGTTTCCTCAAGACAACCAAGGTATTTTTCATAGACGATTTTACCTTTGTGTAAAATCAGGATGCCATCTGTATAGTTGGATGAAAGTGACTCAGCCCAAGTCATGGGTTCCTCAGCACCAAGGGGCGTAAATGTTAAAGAGTCGATATTATTATCAATGGCGTATTCTAATGGTATTGGTGCAGCAATCCCGCGACTCACCTGTTCGGTAGGCATAAGTTCGCGGATATGGCAGACAGTCCAGCGCAACTTGGGAAAGCTAAAGTAGTCTGATTCGGGTTGCATTATTAGTTTGTCTGGTGCTGGAGGAGACCCTTCCATCCAAGCTAATGCCTTGGGGTCTGATTCCTCGGAGCTCAAAAATTCTTGAGACTGAGTTGTTTCTTGCTTGGGAGTGTCAACATTACTATTACTATTACTAGCACAACCCAAGGATATTAAAATCAAACCACTGGTTAAAGAGAATATCAATTGTTTCTTGATTTTGAATTTTGTCATTACTTTTTGATTGGATATAGAAAGGTTATAGTAATTCTAAATTATTTGTCAGATTTTTTCTTAGGGGTTTTCTCTAAACCAAACCGAAGAAGGGATTGGGAGACCAAAACCCTACGAGAATAGATAATTGCTCGTGGATAATCAATAATTACTTCTGGTTAAAACCGTAACGGAATTAGATAAGGAGAAATCTTATTTAATTGATAATTAATTCATTATCTCTTAGCAAATAGAAGATTTCTACAGAAGGGATTTGGAGACCAAACCCCTACGAGAATAGATAATTGCTCGTGGATAATCAATAATTACTTCTGGTTAAAACCGTAACGGAACTAGATAAGGAGAAATCTTATTTATTAGTTGATAATTAATTCATTATCAATTATCCATTATCAATTATCCATTATCAATTATCCATTATCCATGGAATCTATCTCTGCTAATTCTAACCATCTTTCTGTTGCAATATCTATTTCTTCTCCTAAACTTTCTACCTTTTCATGGAGTTTTTGAACTTCGCTAAAATCTGTCGGAGGTGCATTATAAAGTTGATTTTCTGCCTCAGCTTTTTCAGCTTCTAATTGAGCAATTTTTTTCTCTAAATTTTGATATTCTCGCTTCTCTTTTGATGATAATTTTCTCTGCCCAGTTTTATCGCGAGAAACTCGTTCTGATTTTTGCTGTTTAGGCTGACTTTCCTTTGACTTTTCCTCAACTTCTACAGATTTTTTGTTTGCTGCTTCTACTTCTTTATAATCTAAATAAAGTGAATAATTTCCTGGATATTGTCGTAAATTTCCTACCTCTTCAAAAGCAAAAATTCTATCTACAGTTCGGTCGAGAAAATAGCGATCGTGAGAAACAACAATTACACAACCATTAAACTCTTCAAGATACTCTTCCAACACTGCTAAAGTTTGTACATCTAAATCGTTAGTTGGTTCATCTAAAATCAAAACATTAGGGGCACTCATCAATACTTTTAACAGAAATAATCGTCTTTTTTCTCCACCAGAAAGTTTATAAACAGGAGCATATTGTTGAGTACCAGGAAATAGAAATCTTTCCAACATTTGAGAAGCACTAATTTGAGTACCATCTGATGTTTGAACAAATTCTGCCACATCTTTTATATACTCAATTACTCGTTGATTTTCTGTTGCAGCATCGAGCAAATTTTCTGAATGTTGGTCAAAATAACCTATATGTATTGTTGCCCCTATTTCTACCTTTCCAGAATCAGGTTCTACCCTACCTGTAATAATATCCATTAAGGTTGATTTTCCCACTCCATTACCACCAATAATTCCCACCCTATCTTCAGGTACAAATTCATAAGTAAAATCTTTAATCAAGGTTCTATCATCGTAGGATTTAGAAACATTTTCTAACTCAATAACCTTTTTGCCAATTCGACGACCAGCAGTAGAAATATCTACCTTTCCTAATGCTTCTTTAAATTCTCTTCCTTGCATTTCATCTATGCGTTGAATTCTGGCTTTTTGTTTAGTGCTGCGAGCCTTCGGACCCCGTTTCAACCATTCTAATTCTCGGCGTAATATACCTTGATGTTTCCTTTGAGAACTAACAATTGAATCTTCAGCTAAAGCTTTCTTTTCTAAAA
>JBFRWR010000192.1:0-7642 GCA_051439685.1 Trichodesmium sp. | reverse complement strand
ATTAATTTTTACCGATTAAATTTTGACTTCGTAAAAGTGTTTCTGTCATCGTTGCTAATTTCTGCAAACTAGCTGCTAATTCATCAGCACGTTTTTGATGTTTTTGCTTGCGTATTAATGCAGCACGACCTAAATCTTCTCTGTCTCTTTTTATCGCAGCAACTGCTACTTTTTGCCAAGTATTTATTTCCTCTAAAGTTTGTTTATATTCAGGTTGAATATTTTCCCAAGCTACTTTAATATCTGCCAATGCTTGACTTACTAATTCCGAAGTATCTACTGCAGTTTTTCCACCTAAAATTGCCTGTTTAATTGGTTCAGAAATTTGCTCCACATTAATATTATTAAGTAGAGGAATAAAGTGTTTTACTTGTTGACTATAATTAACTCCAGTAATACACCAAGTAGCAAAATGTTCACAATTATTAAAAATAATATTATATTTTCTTTCTCCTAGTCTACTTTCTGCTCGTTGAATAACTGTATCAGGAATATAACGAGTTGGGTAACGTTTAACATAAATTGTTCTTCCATCAGTAAACTCTCTTTGAGAAGTTCGTTCAATAGTTTCTGTACCTTTGCGATAATGTATTACTGTTCCATCACCATAGTCAATACCATGATGTTCGTAAACACCATCTATCTTGAGAAATTCTCTAACAGTATATATTTGATCGCCCCGTGCCATTGATTGATTTTCCTGAATTTATATAATTACATTATAATCTGAAGATGAGATGTACATCTTCAACACTAAATAAATATTTTTATATATCCATAACATATATAGTATTTTCATTTGAAATACGGAAATATAGTTCTATTAAAAAGGGAACAGGGAGCAGGGAATAGTCAAGAAGGGGAAACAGTATTTAATACTATCTTTGCACAAAGATTAGTGGCAACTAAAGACAATATTTTTTATCATAAAAAAACTCTATAGCGTTTCTCACTCTTTCTGAGGTACAGTTGTTTTTCTCTTACCTTACTCCCCATTTCCTCATCTTCCCTACTCCCTACTCCCTACTCCCTACTCCCAACTCCCTAAAACCAAGGAATTTTGTACCTCAACAGCATGGGAATTGCTATATCTAGATTTACATCTGATTTAAAAATGCTATAGAGTGTCTCAAGTTCGTGGGATAAATTTGTTTTAGTATTTTCTCTTCCCCAAAAATCTGAATTACTACTCTCTACTCTCAGCTAGGAGGCAGTTTATCAACAAAAATTTAAGCTCTTATAGGGTAGATTAGCCGGGGATAGGACTCTAATTTTTTCTAATTTAAAGTGCGTCGTCAACCACTAAATTAAATAGTAAGATTTTTCTCTGAATATTTAGTTGATAAATACTGTCTAACCAATTCATTTTCTTTCTCATTCGTTTGAGTAATTGCTATAAATAATTACATTAACCTTTCAAGCTGAATTTTTTTTGAGAAAATTTCTGAGAAAAGTTTTAGACAAAATTAAAATACCTAATCCTAAAGCCAATATTCCAGCAGTAATAGAAATAAATGGAATATCTAAATGACGAACTGCAATAGCTGTCAATGCCCAAATAAATACTAAAGTATAAGCAATATCTTGTTTTTGAAGGTTGATAATTGTAGCTATAACTGCTGCAACTATTAACATAATTACTGTCCAAATTATAGAAGTTTCCTCTGTACTATTCCAACCTAAATTATCTAGAGCGCAGGCTACATTTACAATTGTTGCCACACTAATCCAAGCAAAATATATACTAATTGGATAATGAACTAACCATTTATCTTTTTTAGAGACTCTTTCATAACTAATTCCTAAACTTAGATAGAGACAAATCAAAAATCCTAAAATTCCCAACATTGCCAATACTGAAAAAGTAAATAATTGATATTGAAATAAAAATACCCAAATAATTTGTGCCAGACTAGCACCTACTAAAAAATATTGACATCTCTGTAAGATTTGATTATCTTTTTGTCCTGGCAATACTTGATAAATTCCGAAGCTAATTAAACCTAAATAAATCAATCCCCAAATGGCAAAAGCATAACTAGCAGGAGTAATTAAAACATTTGGAAACACAGTATTAGAAATTTCACCAATTGTTTTGCCACCAGGAGGAGCAATATTAACATATACATTGAGCAAAAAGGCAGACAAAATAGCAGTTAAATTAGCCCATCTTTGGATTATATTGGAGTTGAATTTATTAGTGTTATTTGGCATAATAATTTTTACCGAAAATTAAGGTTTAAATCTTCTCCTTTCAGGCATAAAAAAAGAAAACAAGTTCCTATGAATCAATGCTCTTTTTTTGAAGAAGAGGTAATTAATGGATAATTGATAATGGATAATTGATAATTACCTCTGGTTAAAACCGTTCTTGATTGAGGAGCAGGAAAAATATGATTGCTTTATTTTCGCCTTAAAATGGGAGGCTTTGAACCAGAATGATTTAATTATTAATTATTAATTATTAATTATTTAATATTGCTCATAGATATTGTTTAGATAAATTATAAATTAGCCCGGAATTTATTTTTTCTGAAATTAACCGGTCTACAAAATAAAATGTAAGCATTTAGCTATTAGCCATCAGCTCTGAGTGCGGAATGCTGCGCCAACAGCAAACCCTATATAAACTTTAAAAAGACTTTAAATGAATATAACCTTTAAAGTCGGCTTTGATAGTAAGATTCAATTTACCTCAACAAAGCCAACCTTTTTTCTCAAACTAAAATAAATAGCTGACTGCTGAATGCTTACAATAAAATAATCTATAAATAATCTATAAATAATCTATAAATTAATCTTGAATAACTTCTAGCCCACAAGCTTCTGCTAATTGTTGTGCTATACTTTTATATTGACGAGGTGGAGTATGAGTATCTAAGTCTAAATTAAAACCTTCTATAACACGCTGAATTAACTTTAAACGCCATATGGATTCTATTTCATAATCAGAACTAAGACTACCTTCAGATAATGCTGCCATTAACTTATCTAATATTTGATATTGTCCCACTAAAATTGCTGCTTTAGTAACATCGCTAGAATCAGTATCAAGAGCGTCCAATTGCCTACTAACTCGATTCCATTCTGTATCAATTATTTTAATCAAAACTGTAGCTAGTTTAGCATCACGTTGCTGTTTCAATATTTGAAATTCTTTGTTAGTCATAATTGTTAGCTCCTAAATATATTATTATAAGCTATTTAATTTTATATATCACATCTATTTGATTATGCCCATGAATATAATCTTAAATTAATCAATATAATTGATTTAAGATTTTTTTATGATTCCTTATTTATACTTCAAAAACTATTTACAATGAGAATAAACCATACTAAATAATCAAGAATAATTCATTATTAACTTATTTTTCTTGATTAGCTTTTGAGACTAGGTAATTGGTTAATTGTTTTTTCGAGGAATTTTACTCTTTGTGTAAGCATAGGGTTAAAACCAAGGGATATTACGCAAGTACGGAAATCTTATTTCATTATTCATTAATTTCCAACCCGCCCCGACTATTGCACCATTTAAGGTGTGTCAGTTCAGTAGTAGAAGTTAAATGAATGCTGGATTCATTAATTAAAAAGCTAATAACTGATTCTTACCTTAAATGAGCTTTATTTCATTGCTGAAAAAGCTGTTGACGAGGCAGAGCTGAAATCTAATAAGTAGAGCAAACTAAACAATATAATTTAGCCATAAAAAGCATAAAAATACTAACATGAGTGAAATTTTATCTAATTGAAAACTTGAGAAAAAACCCATAAAATCTCCTAGATTTTACTTAACTAAACCCTGGTTTACTTATGCAAAAAATGGTAAGCATTCAGCTATATAAATCCTAAATATGTTGTAACAAATTAAAAAGTAAATAAAAAAGTTGAAGCTCCCACCTCTTCCTAGTTAAGTTTTCCCTCTTCCCTAAAAAGCAGTAATATTTTTACCACGAATAAAATAAGATTACTATATCAGCTTTTTCCAGAATCAAGCAAAGACTAAGGTTAGTTGAGTGAAATATTTCATTTCCTGCGGAATGCTGCGCAAACATATTTCACTCCTTGACTACTAATTCCTGATTCTCAGATAATGAGTTAATAACTCATAGCTGATAACTGACAGCTAATAGCTGAATGCTGACGAAAAATATTTTTTTCACCGCTGATTTATACTCGATTTTGATGTGAATACAAATATAGTAAAAAAAACATTTATTTTCGAGAAATTGTATAAACTTTTCTAAAAGCTAAGGAGTAGTAATTCTGGTTGAGAATTGTTAAAAATTATATATTTTATCCACATATGCTAGAACTAACTTGAGAATTACTCTATATTAATAACTAAATATCTAGGGATGCAAATGACTATAGTCAATTCAACAATTAAATCTACTATTCATAACGTTAATTGTTAATCAAAAACTGCTAAAAGTATTAGATAAACAAAATAATTAAAAAAAAACCAATGACTGAACTAAGACAAAATTTAATCACCAGAGATTGGGTAATTATTGCCACAGAAAGAGCCAAAAGACCTGATAATTTTGCTAATCCCGAAAAATCGCAAATTGTGATCCCATCATACGAGCCAAACTGTCCATTTTGCTTAGGCAATGAACATCTCACTGGACCAGAATCATTTCGTCTCAAAGATGCTAATAGTTGGAAAGTTAGGGCAGTACCAAATAAATATCCTGCGCTCTCTCCAGAAGGAGAAAAAATTAGAAAAGTAGATCAAACCTTCCGTTCTATGACAGGAGTTGGTTTCCATGAAGTAATTATTGAACACCCACGCCATGATGTAACAATTCCACTGTTAGATATTAAAGATATAGTCAATATTTTTAGAGTTTATCGGCTGCGATATTCACAAATAAAACAAGATAAACGAATTCAAACTATCCTAATTTTTAAGAATCATGGAAAAGGTGCAGGTACATCATTAGAACATCCACACTCTCAATTGGCAGCTACACCAATTGTACCTTATCAATTACGGATTAGAATACAGGAAGCAATGCGATATTTTGATGATACTGGAGAATGCTTATTTTGCCGAACTTTAGCAGATGAATTAGCGGCTGAAAAAAGAATAATTTATGCTAGTAAACATTTTGTTTCATTTGTTCCTTATGCTGCACTTTCTCCATTTCATACTTGGATTTTCCCTCGGCGTCATGCGTCATCTTTTGTAGAAATTACTGAGTCAGAAATGCTAGATTTAGCTGATAATTTAAAAACGGTTTTAGCTAAACTTTATTATGGATTAAATAACCCTGATTATAATTATATTATTCGTTCAATTCCTACGGATGAACAACGGACAGATTATTTTCATTGGTACTTAGCAGTTGTTCCCAGAGTTTCGCTGGCTGCTGGATTTGAAATGGGAAGCGGAATGTTTATTAATACAACTGTACCAGAAGAAAATGCTGAGTTTTTACGCTCTGTGGAAATACCTTTAATTTGAAGTTTTAATGAATCGTAAAATAGCAAGATAAATTCAAAATCCTGAGCAATAATTAAGAAATTGCTTTTGGGTTATCATATTTTTGGTTTTAACGTTTATTTATGTCTAATAGACATCTCCAAAAATAAAAAATTATAGAAATAAATTTTTCTCAGTTCTTTTGAGAATGACTGATTAACCTAGATATGATAATCTATCTGAGATAAAATTCTGGTAAAGGAATCTGATAATGACAAAATTACGAGTAGGTTTATTATTCGGTGGTTGCTCTGGCGAACATGAAGTATCAATACGTTCCGCCCAAGCGATCGCTACTGCCTTAACTAAGGGTGAAAATACAGGCAAATATGAATTGATGCCAATTTATATTCAAAAAGATGGTCGTTGGCAACCTAGTGATTTTTCAGAAAAAGTCCTGGAGTCTGGCAACTCACCATCATTACCACTAACAGATGAAAGTCCTGATAATTCTGATTCATCTCAGATTCAACAAACCTCTTCTAACCTCTGGCAAACTCCCCCCCAAGTAGCAGATGTAAATGTATGGTTTCCAGTTCTCCACGGTCCGAATGGGGAAGACGGAACTATACAAGGTTTACTCAAGTTAATGCAGGTTCCATTTGTGGGTTCTGGGGTTTTGGGTTCAGCAATGGGTATGGATAAAATTGCGATGAAAATGGCTTTTGATCATGTAGGGTTGCCCCAGGTAAAATATCAGTCAGTGACGCGAGCGCAAATTTGGTCTAATCCTTGTATTTTCCCTAAATTGTGTGATGATATTGAAGCAGCTTTAGGATATCCCTGTTTTGTTAAACCTGCTAATTTAGGCTCATCAGTAGGTATTGCCAAGGTGCGCTCCCGTTCAGAATTGGAAACTGCCTTAGATAATGCTGCCAGTTACGATCGCCGAATTATTGTGGAAGCAGGTGTCGAGGCGAGGGAATTAGAATGTGCAGTTTTGGGTAATGATATGCCAAAAGCTTCCGTAGTTGGTGAAATTACTTTTGATAGTGATTTTTATGATTATGAAACCAAGTATACTCAAGGAAAAGCAGATTTATTCATTCCCGCGCGAGTCAGTCAAGCGATCGCCTCTCAAATTCAGGAAATGGCAACCCAAGCATTTTTAGCAGTGGATGCAGCAGGTTTAGCGAGGGTAGATTTTTTCTATGTAGAGAAAACAGGAGAAATTTTTATAAATGAAATTAATACCATGCCTGGTTTTACTGCCACCAGTATGTATCCGATGCTCTGGGAAGCTAGCGGAATTCCTTTTTCTGAGTTGGTAGACTGTTTGATTCAGTTAGCATTAGAAAGACATTCTCAGTAACTAATCCCCACAAACCCCTCTTGGGAAGCAGGGCTGTTTCATTCTCGATAGACGCGGGGACGCGGGGACGCGGGGACGCGGAGACACGGGGACGCGGGGACGCGGAGACACGGAGATGGAGGAATTAAAAGTTGACTTTTCACCATTTTAGTCAGAGCAAAAGGGACGCTTATTGGCGCTCAAAATCGGCAAATTTTGGTAAATTTCTCTATTCCCCTATCCTCTAATCTGCCATTCTCCCGGTGGTTGTGCATAGTAATGGTAGTGGATTAATTATTTTTGTTACAAGAAACGCTAGTGGGAGCATCTTGCTCCCGTACTGTCCTATTTACCATTATTATGCAGGACTACCTACCTTGTCTAAAATCCTTATTCTTCCTCATCAAAGACTGGCGGCCAAAGTTCAGAAATGGATATTTCCCAACCAGGGAATAGTTCGGGAATGCTCAATATGTCATCTCCTGTGAGTTCAATGGGTTCACCTGTGGGGCGATAAATTATTACTGTTTCTTCATCGGGATCGATTAATATTGCCACTTGCACCCCCAGTTCAATATATTTTAGGAGTTTCTTTTTCAGAGGGGGAACTCTATCGCTTTGAGACTTGATTTCCACTGCGAGATCGGGTACCATTTCTGCAAAATAGCGGATACTTCGTGGCAAGCGCTCGGCTTTGACAAAAGAAACATCTGGTGCTTTGAGGTTGCTATCGGGTAAGATAAAACCACCAGCAGAGTCGAATACTCGCCCCAGACGACGAGGGTAAACCCAATTTCCCAGTAAACGACTAAACAGAATACCTACTTCGCTCGAAACGATATCTGATGGCCCCATAACTG
>JBFRWR010000191.1:0-5209 GCA_051439685.1 Trichodesmium sp. | reverse complement strand
CTTCATCTGATGAAAATAGTGGTAAGCCCAAATAAACGATTCGTTCTTTTAACATTAAAGATTCTAAATCAGGAGGTGGTGTCCTAAAAGAAGAGTCTCCGTAGTAACTGCTTGATTGAACTGCTTTTATTTGTGAGTTCATAAGATAATTCCTAATAATGATTGTACTATCTTTTGATTATTGTAGCGGGTATTATTAGTTATTTGTCACCCTCTCAATAGGTTATAATCTAACTTTGATACTTCTAACAAAAATCATATTTTTTGTCTAGGTGTGGATATTACCATACTTTTTGGAGATAGTCGATTTAGGATTACTTAATTTCTTGAGTCAATAATTACTAGAGATATATAGCATTCCTATTTGAGTTGTGAAAAAAATACCCTAGAAAAAGGGAACAGGGAACAGGGAACAGGGAACAGGGAACAGGGAACAGGAGTAGGAGTTTCAGGATTTTTATCTATTTTTTTATTTTTTACAAATGATTTAGGATTGCTATAGCAATATGATTTAAGTTGTGAGATATTATAAATTTTTAGGGAACAGGGAACAAATAGGCAGAACAAAATGTATCTTCTGAAGATGATAACTACTATATTCTATTATTTTGAGAAACACCTTAATTCTCACATCTAATTCCTAGTTGCTATAGTATTTCTTGTCTAGGTACAGATTTTGCCAGAATTATCTTGTAGAACAACCTAGTTTCTTGATATTTATATCGAAATTTTCCCTTATATTTGTGGAGATATCTAATAAAGAAGTAGTAGAAAAATTCTTAGTAAATTTATGAAAGTTAATCTAAATTCAGCTCTCAACGATACTAATATTGATGGCACTCAATCTTCATCTCAACGTCAACTGGCCATATCTATTTCAGCTATGGCCGATGAGTTGGAAAGGACTGTACCATTAAACCTCTGTTTAATTTTAGACCGTAGTGGTTCTATGGAAGGAAGACCACTGGAAATAGTTAAACAAGCAGCAGTGCAAATTGTAGATAAGTTGAAAGAAGGTGATTTTCTTTCGGTTGTAGCTTTTGACCATCGTGCTAAGGTAATTGTTCCGAATCAAATTATTAATGACCCTGCTAGTATTAAGCGTGAAATTAATAAGTTAAGGTCTTCTGGTGGTACTGCTATTGATGAGGGTTTAAAGTTAGGAATACAAGAGTTAAATAAAGGTCAAAAAGATTCTATTTCTCAGGCTTTTCTCTTAACTGATGGGGAAAATGAACATGGGGATAATGACCGTTGTCTGAAATTAGCAAAGTTGGCAACAGACTATAATATGACTTTAAATTCTCTCGGATTTGGTGATGATTGGAATCAAGATATTCTAGAAAAAATTGCTGATGCGGGTGGGGGTACTCTTGCTTATATTCAACGTCCCGAAGAGGCAATAGAGGAGTTTGGCAGACTATTTAATCGGATTCAATCTGTCGGACTTACTAACTCTTATTTACGATTTTCTTTAATGCCTAAAGTTAGGTTAGCAGAACTTAAACCTATTGCCCAAGTAGCTCCAGATACTATTGAATTGCCTGTACAAAAAGAGGCTGATGGGTTTATGGTCAGACTGGGAGACTTAATGAAAGATGTAGAAAGGGTTGTTCTAGTTAATATTTATATTGGGCAATTACCAGAAGGAAAACAAACAATTGCTGAATTACAAATTCGTTATGATAACCCTGCTCAAAGTAAGAAAGATTTACTTTCTAAATCAATTTTAGTTGAAGCTAATGTTATGCAAAAATATCAGCCTCAACTTAACCCTGAAGTACAAAATCATATTTTAGCTTTAGCAAAGTATCGGCAGACTCAAATAGCGGAAACAAAATTACAACAGGGGGATCGATCAGGCGCTGCTACAATGTTACAAACAGCAGCTAAAACTGCTTTACAAATGGGAGATAAAGGAGCGGCAACTGTTTTACAAACAAGTGCTACTCGTCTACAAGATGGAGAAGAACTTTCTGAAGCAGACCGGAAAAAAACTAGAATTGTCTCTAAAACAATTTTAAAGTAGAAGATATTTTTATATTAGTTGATCCGGGAATTTTTCCCTGATAATTAAGTAGGTTGGCGTCAATAAACCCAACTATCTAAAAGAATGTAAACTTAACTCAAAAAGGCTATTTAGTGAAAATTTAAGCTCATTTGCAAAACTAAGTAGAGTTATGTTTTTATGAGCCGACTTACTTAATTGAGTCAAATATTTTTTAATATTTTTCTAGAAGCTAAATAAGAAAATTAAAAGGATATCAAAGTTTAGTGAATAAGTAATAATTAAGATTCAAAATATCTTGATTTTTTGTCATAATTATACCAGTTTTGATTTAGATAGACTAGAGTAGGGATGTTTCATGGAACGTCCCTACAAAGGTGTTTGTTACTATATAGCATTTTCCAATGAGATGTAAATCTAGATTGAGTTTTTTATAATAAAAATCTTGTCTTTCTTACCCACTAATCCTTATGGAAAGCTAGTATTTAATACTGTTTTCCCTTATTTACTATTCCGAGTTAAGTGTTCCCTATTGCCTTTTTAATAGAACTAGTGCAGGATAGCAGAAATAAGTGACCAGTTACAAAATCCTGAAAGTCTTACTAATCAATACTTCTAACTTCTGACTTCTGACTTCTGACTTCCGCGTAGCGGCACTAGGTTTCCACATTTCAAATGAAAACGCTATACCAATTTGATAAATGTTTGCTACAAATAGCTAGGGGAGTTTTTAGGAGTCAGGAGTCAGGAGTCAGAATAAATGGTTTCAATACCATTTTTTAGGCCGTCAATCATCTTTTTTGTCAAAAAGACATCTCCTTGAAAATCTTTTTATAGTCCTTACTATTCGTAACATTCTTTTTTCAAAATGGTATTACCTCGTGGATGCCATCTTTTAATAATTAATAAGCAGATAGACAAAATTAATTGCCTATTTTATGAATAAAAATATATTATTAGATCAAAGGAAAGAAAATGGTGATTTAGATGAGATTTATTAGAGAATTAAATACTGAAACGAACAAACTTTTAGAAAGAATAAGTTGGCAAAGTAAATTTCCTCAAGTTAAGAGACTCTTTGTAAAACAAGTATTAAGAGAGCTTAGAGTGACTAAAATCTCAAATAGGTAAGACTTCAAAAGTTTAAAATCTGGTAAATACCAGAGGTGGAAAGGTACATATATTCCCTAGATTTTTAAGTGAAAAATATTTGTCTTGATTTCTTCTTTCTTATTACCTGTTCCCTATTCCCTATTCCATTTTTATATTTCCTTTACAAACAATCTCTAAGAGACAGGGCTAATGTATATTGTTTAGTTCTCAAAAAATGTCTATCAATGAATTAACGTCAATATTTATAGTTGATATAAAAACTATATATAATTGGTTAACTAGGTGGGAAAATCAATAAATAAAAGGAATTTACAATCAAAAAGGTAGGGGATGAAAATCTAAGTTAAATAAATCGCAAAAGTAACAAGTAAAATAGTGGGTGAAATCCGAACCTAAAAGCCTCAAAAAAGTTCAAATTAAAATAGATCAAGAGTGGAAAATAAATGTAAGTAAGGAAACGATAAAAAGATAACTTTACCTCAAAAGCTGGAGAAACGCTATAATTTTTATAATCGTTAATCTTAACTGAAAATCTTGCAAATCCTGAACTATAACTACTAACAAAATATTACAAATTAAAAATACTTATAAAAAATTTGACAGAAATAATTAGATTTTCAACTCAAGAACTACAGTCAATAAAAATCTTTTGAAAACAAATATGAATTGGTTTCTTTTACAAGGACAACAATGGTTTCAAAATTTATCTAGAGCTTTAACAACTCCACTTTTTTATATTGGAGATAATCATCTTTCTATAAGTGCTATTGTCAGACTAATCCTATTAGGTATAGCTGTCTTAATTATTTCCCGTGGTATAGGAGCAGGAATCAAAAAATTCCTACTAACTCGTATGGGTTTAGACCGAGGAAGTAGAGAAGCAATCGCCACAGTTATTATTTATATAGTCACAACTTTAGGAATTTTAATTATTCTACAAAGAGCTGGTATAGATTTAAGAACTCTCACGGTTTTTGCTGGTGTTTTAGGGATTGGAATTGGCTTTGGATTACAAAATCTTGCTAGTAATTTTATCAGTGGTTTAACCTTATTATTTGAACAGCCAATTAAAGTAGGAGATTTTATTGAAGTAGATAATTTATTAGGAACAGTAGAAACTATATCTATTAGGTCTACAACTGTGCGTACTCTTGACGGTATATTTGTGATTGTACCTAATATTAAATTTGTAGAAAAGAATATTATTAACTGGAGTTATCAAGACCCTAAAAGTCGTCTTCACATCCCTGTAGGAGTTGCTTATGGTAGCGATCCAGTCCTAGTAACAGAAGCATTATTAGCTGCTGCTAGGACTGAAACGAGTGTATTAAAACATCCTTCTCCTAAAGTCTGGTTTAAAGGTTTTGGTGATAGTTCTTTAGATTTTGAGTTATTAGTTTGGATCGATCATCCTCAAGATAGCGATCCAATTACAAGTTCTTTGAATTTTTTGATTGAGCATGAATTGAATCAACAAGATATAGTTATTCCCTTCCCTCAAAGAGATTTATGGTTAAAAAATCCACAAGATTTAAGTCCGTTATTTAATAATAATATTTTGACTCACACTAAGGAAAATAAAGTTTTTTCCGAGAATGGTATTTCTTCTGAACAGAAACAGAGTATTATTCAATCTAAAAGTAAAAAGTCAGCACCAAAATCACCAAACAATTGGACGTTACGCGATTTACTTAAAAGAGTAACTTATTTTGAAAGTCTTACGGATTTAAAAATCAGACAATTAATAGAATATGGTTATAGACAGTTATTTCCTAAAGGGCAAATTATCTTTAAAGAAAATGATGTTGGAGATTCTTTTTACATTATTCTTTCTGGTGCTATTGAAGTTATTTCTGAAAAAACTGGTAAATATATTGCAACTCTTCACGAGGGAGAGTTTTTTGGAGAAATGTCTTTGTTATTAGGTTCTCCTCGGACAGCTACAGTAAAAACTTTGGAAGATTCAATTTTATTTGTGATAGAACAACATGATTTGCAAAGACTCTTAGAAGAATCTCCTAATCTAGCTTTTGATATTTCTCAAAAGCTTGCTGAACGACAACAAGCATTAATAGAATTAGGATTACT
>JBFRWR010000190.1:0-6222 GCA_051439685.1 Trichodesmium sp. | reverse complement strand
TTATAGTAGGTGGCGGACTTGCTGGTTGTCGCGCTGCTGTGGAAATAGCTCGCAAAAATCCTAGTTTAGATGTGGCGGTAGTTGCCAAAACTCACCCCATTCGTTCTCACTCTGTCGCTGCTCAAGGTGGAATAGCTGCTTCCCTACAAAATGTAGATCCAGAAGACAGTTGGAAAGCTCATGCTTTTGATACGGTAAAAGGTTCCGACTATTTGGCAGACCAAGATGCAGTAGAAATTTTAGCGAAGGAAGCGCCAGATGTAATTATTGACTTGGAACATATGGGAGTATTATTCTCTCGGTTGCCAGATGGTCGCATCGCTCAACGTCCTTTCGGCGGTCACTCACACAACCGCACCTGTTATGCTGCGGATAAAACTGGTCACGCTATTTTGCATGAGTTGGTAAATAACCTCCAGCGTAATGGGGTAAAAGTATATCAAGAATGGTATGTAATGCGTCTGATATTGGAAGAAGGTCAGGCAAAAGGCTTAGTTATGTATCATATTTTGGATGGGGAAATAGTTGTACTCCGAGCAAAGGCGATAATGCTTGCCACTGGTGGTTATGGTCGGGTGTTTAATACCACTTCCAATGATTATGCTTCGACTGGTGACGGTTTGGCAATGGCAGCAATGGCAGGGTTGCCTCTGCAAGATATGGAGTTTGTGCAATTTCATCCCACTGGTTTATATCCAGCAGGAGTTTTAATTTCTGAGGCGGTGCGCGGTGAGGGGGCTTATCTAATAAATAGTGATGGCGATCGCTTTATGGCGAATTATGCTCCGAGTCGGATGGAGTTGGCACCTCGTGATATTACTTCTCGTGCTATTACTTTGGAAATTCGTGCTGGTCGCGGAATTAATATGGATGGTAGTGCGGGAGGTCCGTTTATTTATCTGGATCTGCGACACATGGGTCGGGAAAAAATTATGAGTAAGGTGCCGTTTGCTTGGGAAGAGGCGCATCGTCTTGTAGGTATTGATGCGGTGAACAAACCGATGCCAGTTCGTCCGACTGCTCATTATTCTATGGGTGGGATTCCTACTAATACTGATGGTAGAGTTTTGGCGAGTGCTGATAGTTTGGTGGATGGATTATTTGCTGCGGGGGAATGTGCTTGTGTTTCAGTACATGGGGCGAACCGTTTAGGAAGTAATTCTTTATTGGAATGTGTGGTTTATGGGCGACGCACTGGAGCAGCAATCGCTGAGTTTGTAGAAGGTCGAAAGTTACCTGATGTTGAGGAGCAACGTTATTTAGAGGAAGCGCGGTCACAAATTCAGGGGTTATTAGACCGCTCTGGAGAATATCGAATTGATTTTTTAAGGCAGCAATTTCAGGATGCAATGACTGAACATTGTGGTGTATTTCGTTCTCAGGATGTGATGCAGCAGGGGTTGGAAAAGTTGGAGCAGTTGCAAGAACAATATCAACAGGTTTATTTAGATGATAAGGGTAAGTCTTGGAATACGGAAATTATTGAGGCGTTGGAGTTGCGGAGTATTATTGTTGTGGGCGAGACAATTTTAAGTTCGGCGTTGAGTCGTCAGGAAAGTCGAGGCGCTCATAGTCGGGAAGATTTTCCGCAACGAAATGATGAGAGGTTTTTACAGCATAGTTTGGCTTATTATTCCTTGGCGGGAATTGATATTAGTTATCGTCCTGTGGCAATAACTATGTTTGAACCGCAAGAGCGGAAGTATTAAATGGATAATGGATAATTGATAATTGATAATTGATAATGGATAATTGATAATTGATAATTGATAATTGATAATTAATCCATTGGGTTTAAAGCCTCTCCTTTTGAGGAGAAAAAAGAAATAATATCATGTTCGGTTAAATAGTTACTATAATTAAAGCTCGTAGTAGGGCTTCAGCCCTATCTAGAGTTAGGGCTGAAGCCCTACTACAAACAAAAACTTTATTATAAGTGATTATCCGCAATTCGCAGCTCCCCTGCAAGGGGAACATGATATAAGATTTCCCCACTTGGTTCTATCCTTTCGGTTTTAACCAGATTCATTATTAATTATCCATTAATGAATTCTTCCTTATTTCTTTTTATATCAATTTTCTCGAAATAATAATAATGAGTGATTAAATTTTAGTAACTGCAAGTAGTGGTAATGTGTTTGCTGATTTAGGTATTAATAATCCTGAAAAAACTCTAGCTAAGGCAAAAATTGCTAACCATATATGTGAATTAATTAATGAACATCAATTAACTATTTCTACAGCATCAATCAGACTTTACTATTCCCTATTCCCTATTCCCTATTCCCTATTCCCTATTCCCTATTCCCTATTCCCTATCAAGATATTGAAATAGTGATTAAACCTCAATCACCAAAAAGTAAGTATGGATAAAGAAAGATTGTATATTAAATTATGTCGGATTCAATATTAATTAGGACTTACGCAAAAACCAGGTTTATCAACGAGATTGAGGTTTTTTATAATAAAAAAAATCCTGTCTTGAGTACCCACTAATCCTCGTTTAAAGCTACTATTTAATCCTGTGTTCCCTTCTTTACTATTCCCTATTCCCTATTCCCTATTAAGATATTGAAATAGTAATTCAACCTAAATCACCAAAAAGTAATTATGGAGAGATAAAAATTGTATATTAGGCGTTGCTGAATCAACGTATGAAAAGAAAAATTGAACAATCTCAAATATTTGTTATTCATATAGTTAGTTCAGCAATTATCAAAAAATACAAATCATACCCACGCATCAGCAACGCCTATCTATGAGTATTTTCCCATCCAATTTTTAATTAAATCAATAAAATAAACATTATTAAATTTGATTATTTCATCCGCTTATTTCTATCAATATAAGGAGGTAAAAATTTAGTTGCTTCCTGATCATAAATTGTATATTCCCAGGGCACATTAATATTTTGAGTTGTAGTTTTGCTATTGTAAGAAGCTCGTCTTTGAGGTTGAGCTAATAAAATAATTATGCCAACTAAAAGAATACCACCACCCAGCAGTAAAATAGTCAATACTATTCCTCCAATAAACCATAATAAACCTTGTTCTGCATAATTTTTAGAACTACTTGAAGATTTTCTATTATAGTTATCTATACCTTGTTGTAAACTTAATCCAGAAATCAAGTTGTCTTGCTGTTGGACTTGAATTAAAAGTCGCTCATTTTGCAGCCTTAATTGATCTTGTTGAAGTCTTAGTTTTTGTATTTCTCCCCACTGTTGTTCTAGTTGGGTTTTCAACTGTTTCATATCAATTAATTGCTGCTGTATTTGAGTTTTTAGTTGTTCATAACTTAAACGTTGTTGTTCAGATTGATTTCTAATTTCTTGTTCCAATTTATAATCTTTAAAGTCAGGAACAGAAGGTACTGAAATAGGTGGGGGTGGTAATGGTAGTGGTTGAGGTGAAAAAGTTGCTAGGGGTGAAGGAGAAATCTTAGGAGGCGAAGAAAATGTTACTGAGGGCGAAGGAGATGCAATTGGCAATTT
Source organism: Trichodesmium sp. (assembly GCA_051439685.1). GTDB lineage: Bacteria > Cyanobacteriota > Cyanobacteriia > Cyanobacteriales > Microcoleaceae > Trichodesmium. The sequence goes on along the minus strand of JBFRWR010000190.1, from coordinate 2,729 downwards.
CACCTGCTCATCAGCAGGTGATTTGCCAAACACAATCCAACCCATAAGTAAAAGGACAATTAAAATTCCAGTAAGAATAGATCCTACTATAAATGCTACAGTCTGATTCATTATTTGATTTCACTGTATGATTAAATCAGCACTATTTGACAGGTAATATAGAATATCATATTTGTTAAAGATAATATTTAGTATTGATTTTCTCATGTTAATCAATATCATAACCAAGTTTATCCAACAAAAATTCAAAATACCACTACTTTTTCTCTATAATCTCTATAATTTATAAATGTCTTCTGCCTCAGATTTCTAACCTTATGTTAATAGTTGGATATTTTGAGGAAATGGACTACTTCATAGACACATCAACTAGAAGTATAGGCAGTTTAATGACAAATTATGTCCTTAATACTGGATGCCAGTCATAACGAAGGCAGAAGTCAGAAGTCAGAAGTTATTTTTGTAACGGGGATTTGAGTCCCCTCCACAAAGATTTCGCTTTCAAAGATAGGGTGGCGCGACCCCATTATTTTGATAAGTCACAAAGAAAAAGTAAAAAATATACTTTATTTCTATTATAGATATGATATAATTAACATCTTTATTCATTTCACTGATGCCGATAGCTAAGGAATTTAGAAGTTAAGATCAAACAATACTAAGGAATGAGAATTAAATAAAGTCTAGAACTTTTTTTGATCGTTCAGATGATAGAGAGCTTCAGCAATTCAAGTTATCTAGATCATAAAATCCTCATTGCATTAAATATCAGGTTTATAGTAATCATCAGGATTTACTTTTCCCACAGCATCTGGGTCTTGATTTATACAGCCCTGTTTTTTCACATATTGACAAACACGCGCCCATAGTTTGGCTCTAGTACCAGGTGGCCCAGAAGAAAATAATACTTGATCCCCAGCTACTATTTTGACTTGACAGACTGGGCAAATTTCATGCTGATTTTCTGACATTGTGATTACTTACTATTTAAGAATAAATGGGATTCTAACTATATAAGGTTTTTTTCTAAATTTGGCAAATTTTTTCTAGAAAGTCTCAGATATGAGATTTTAGCTCTTATGGCAAATTCAAAAAAAGGTAGTTACATCTGAATCAGTTGTTAATACCTAGAGTATAAAATTTTCTGTCTGGTATATTATAGAGTTTCTCAAGCTCGTAAGGTACGATTATATTTCTGTATTTTTATTGCCTCAAACAAAGGAATTTTATACCTCGGCCTTTTTGGTAATTACTATATTATATAATATAGATGACAAAGTTTTCCTGACTGGTTTTAATTTGTAGGCAAAGAAACAAGTTGTTTTAATCAGATTGGAAATGCAGTTCCTCCTTTATTTGCTTATCATTTGGCGGGGAGTATTAAGAGTTATCTGAATAATTGATAATGGATAATTAGAGTATTAGAGAGTTAGATAGAAAATTAAAGATTTAAAAACCTCTTTCATAATTAATGATTAATGATTAATGATTAATTATCCAATAGTTGCTGTTCATATTTCAGGTGTAATTTCTAATGTAAGTTTATTAGAGCTGAAAAAATTGACAGAAAAATTTAAGGCTGACATAATTTTTATTACAGCTTTTCTCAACCATAATACTTTTTGCAAATTTGCTGGGGATATTGCTTGATAAACAGAAGTCTCGATAGCTGATTCACCAGGTCATATAATTCATTTTGATGGTGAAAAATCTTAGATCTTTATTCTCAAATAACTAATACTTGAAAGAAAATTATGACTGAAATTAACTGGCAATTATTCTGGATTTTAATGATTTTACATTGTGTTATTGGTACTGCTGCTGCTTTTGTGGCAAAAAGTAGAGGTAGGAATTTTAATATTTGGTTAGGTTGGGGTTTATTGGGAGGTACTATTGCTTTGATAAGTGCCTTTTTGCTACCTGCTAAAAATTTAGATTAACCATAAAATTAACTATAGTAATTCCTCTACTGGTAAGGTACAAAATTTGTTTGTTGTCGGCAATAAATTATCAATTATTTATCCCTATTTCTTATTCCCTATTCTCTCTCTCAAGTAATAAATTCTTCAAAGCATGACTACTTAGTGTTAATTAGGATTTGCTGATTAAATCTCACACCATTTACAAGAAATAAGGTGCTTTTTTAGGTCTGGAAAAAGTACCTATTTTTCAGATATTTATGCTCAAAAAAGGAGCGCATTTTGGGCAAGAGAGTAGCTCAAAAATTACTTCCTACTCCCGTACTCCGTAGTTCCCCGCTTTTACAAAGGTAGATTTTTAAGAAAGGGGTAAGTAATCACTTTTATTCAGTATAAAATCTCAGCACTAAATTTACTTTTTGATATAATAAATAGCTTAAAAATTATCCCTCTTCTCCCTCTTCCCAAACTTATTTGACATCAAAGGTAAAAAACCTACCCCTGTGAAAGTTCCCCGCTCCCCTACTGCTGAAAAAGTCTTTTTTTTCAGCAAACCCTAATTATTCATATTTTGCTACTACTTACTGCCGTGTCAAGCCTTCAATGTTACTTTATAAAAATGGCAGGATGCTGATTTTTCAAAGCTTTTAATTAAAAATATAATATAGCGTTTCTCACTCTTTCTGAGGTACAGTTGTTTTTCTCTTACCCTACTCCCCATTTCCTCATCTTCCCTACTCCCTACTCCCTACTCCCTACTCCCTAAAACCAAGGAATTTTGTACCTCACGCTTCTTGGGAATTGCTATAT
>JBFRWR010000189.1:0-6980 GCA_051439685.1 Trichodesmium sp. | reverse complement strand
ATATTGATAAAATCGAAAATTCTCTTTCTTTAGAAAATCAAAAAGAAGCAAGTATGGGTCAAACATTATCTGTGGGCTATACTTTTTTAATGACTTTATTAAATAAAGGGCAACATGATTTTCCCCTTGTAGTTGATAGTCCAGCTAATGCTATTGATGCCACAGTCAGACGAGAAATTGCTAAATTAATTCCCCAATTTTGTCATCAATTTATTGCTTTAACTATTTCTACTGAAAGAGAAGGTTTTACCGATACCCTTGATAACAAATCAGATTCCACTAAATTTATAACTGTATTTAGAAAAACCAAAGGTACAGAAAAACTACAGCAAACTTTACCATCTCAAGGAGTTACTCAAACTGACAATTGTTTCGTTGTAGAAGGAAAAGAATATTTTAATAAATTCGATATTGAAAAATATGAGGATGACATTTAACTATGGCTAAATCATTTCAACTACGTCTAGATGTTGATGAGTGGTTTTCTAAGATTAATAAAGAGAAAACACAACAAATTAAAACCGATTTTGATTTGTATTATTTCTGTTTAATGATGGGATTAGCAACAAAGTCAAAAAATAATCCTAGTGAAAGATGTAAATGCCGAGATTTTATTGATTACTTCGTTAGCGATTATAAAAGCCAACAAAATCTAATTATTGGTTTATTTATTAGAGCAGAATTAGAAAATCTGGGAATTAGTTTAGATGAAAAAGATGCTACAAAAAAGCAATTATTGAAATTAATTGACCCCCGTAGTCAAACTAACCTCACTGATAAAGGAATAGAGACAATGAATGCTTATGCTAGTGGTGGTTTTGATTATTTAAGAGACAAATTTAGTTCAAAACCTTATCATCTTGAAGACTTTTTGCAGAGGTATGTAAAAATTTTACAAGAAGCTATTAATACTCCGGTAGATTTCAAATCAACCTAGTATCTATCTATGTGGTTTCCCATCCTGAGATTCCTACTGTTTAAGTCAAACTTAACTTTATAGAGTTTTATTAATGCTTTAAAATTTATTTGTTGAACTGCTCTGTGAAGTTGTATAATAAAGGTAGGATTAAACTCCACAAACCGATCTGATATAGATTGAAATCTAGGAGGATGATTATGATTGAAATTACTTCCAATCAACCCGATAATATTCTTGCCTTTACTGCTCATGGCCAAGTGACAGGAGAAGATTATGAATCAGTTTTAATTCCTGCGGTAGAAGCTAAGTTAAAAGAACATCGTAAAATACGCTTGCTTTATCATTTAGATAATGATTTTTCAGGATTTGATGCTAAAGCTTTATGGGATGATACGAAAGTTGGTTTTCAATACCTAACAGCTTGGGCAAAAATAGCTGTTGTTTCTAATAACAAATTGATTCTTGGAGCAACAAAAATTTTTGGATTTATTTGGCCTTGTCCTGTAAAAGTGTTTGACAATAATCATTTAGCAGAAGCGAATGAATGGCTGAAAACTTAATCATATTTTGTGTTGAAAAATATTCTTGAAATAAATATTACTTGTAAGGGAAGTTTTGAGAGAAAAATAAACGGAAGTAGCTTTTTTTGTTATTTCTGTTAAATCACAAATTACTACTTTTGATTATGACTAAAAGTTCTCTAAGAGATTTTTTATTAAATACAGTATATTTCGTCTAAGTTAGGTACATCTCTGACAGGCAAGATGCCTGTGCTACAAATATGTATCTTTAATATTTTCACCTAAAATACCTCAAAGCTGCTGTAAATATAAAACATAAATTGGGAATAAAAGGTACATAAAAGAGTTGATAATTTACTGGTAACTGATAACTGAAATTACCCTTATTTTCTAGCTCTATTAGAAATATTTTCGTAAGCATTCAGCTATTAGCAGTCAGCGGTCAAATCTTAGTTTTTCAATGCAAGAAGTAAGCAGTCTTTTAGCTTTCCATATATATTTATGGCTGGAAATTATAGATTTTTCTCAAAAGCTGATAGCTGATAGTTGACGGCTGAATGCTTACATATTTTCCCCCTGATTAATCTTATTAATAAACCACATTGGCATCAATCCAATCCATTTTTCTTGAATTACCCCATTCTCCAAATAAACTGCTGTAGGTACTACCTCTATTCTCAACTTTTTATAAAACCTTTTATCAACTGCCACAACGGGAAAATTTAGAGAATAACTATCTACAAATTCTTGCCCCTCTACCAGATTATCAGTATCTATTAATCCGACAATTGCAGGTAAATCATCTTGCCATTGAACTAACTTCAACACACCTAACCAATGTTTACATTGAGAACATTGAGGACTCATAAATACTATAATTACAGAACCAGACATTAAAGATTTAGAATCTTCTCCCAACCATTCCACTTGCCAGAGACGTTGTTCTTGTAAAGGGGTAAAATCAAGATAAGGACGACCATTTTCTTGCATATATTCTAGAGAACCAGCAGCCAAAGCATAGCTAGTTAAAAAAGTGATTAATACTACTAGCAATTGCCAGAGAACAGTAGGTTGAAATTTACCAAAAAATTCAGCAAATATTAACAGCAAAATATAAATCGAATTGAGGATTAAACTTTGAGTAGGAGTAATTTCTAACCAACCGTTATAACAACCACAATCTTCAGTTTTACCTGTTGATGTACTCCAGTAAGTTAGGATTGATAAACTAAATAATAATAGGATACTGCTCGGAATTATTAATTTTGGTAGAACTTCTAAAATTAAAGCAATTCCTAAAGCTGATTCAATAGCAGTAAATGTTAGGGTAAAAGGTTTAATTAATTGAGACTTGACTAAATCTAATTTAGTAATATGTTGGGAAAATTTCCACGGTTCTATGATTTTGGCAATACCAGTGAAAAGAAAAATACTCCCCACTAAAGTTAAAGTTGCAGAAGGTAAGTTAAATAACATTGTATTTGGTCAAATAAGTATAGAATAATGGTTCGCTCCTCCCTTGATTCCTGTAAAAAGAAATAGACTATAATTATGTATTTTTTTGGGGAATGGTTGGGAGAATCAATATTTATTATAGTGAATTATTTAGACATATTATGATTGTTTAGGGATTGAATGTATAAAAAAATCTAAGAGACTGTTTGTCAAACAAGTATTAAGAGAGCTTAGAGTGACTAAAATCTAAAAGAGGTAAGACTTCAAAAGCTTAAAATCTGGTAAATACCAGAGGTGGAAAGGTACATATATTCCCTAGATTTTTAAGTGACAAATAGTTGTCTTGATTTCTTCTTTATGATTACCTGTTCCCAGTTAAGTGTTCCCTGTTCCCTTTTTATATTTCCTGATACATTCAATCTCTCAAAGGGAGATTAGGAATAGGAAATAGATAATCAAAGCTATTTGCCACAAAAAAATCAAAATATAGCTACTCTTATTTATCGGGTTTGCAGACCAAACCCCTACCTTTGCTATTAATAATTAATAATAAGATTGAAATATCTGATTTTATTCCAGCTTTAACATTTAGTCGAATAACAGTCTCTAAATAAGTAGTCGGAAAAAATTATGGAGTTAGTGACGGGTGAAGATAAAAGTGTTTCGGTTTTGTTATAGCAGTTTTCAACTTGATAAGGTAAAAAATTATGGGTAGTAAGCAACAGACAACAAGAAACAAGAAATAGAAATTACAGCAGATTCCAGGTATATGAAGTACAGAAATTAATAATTAGGGTTTGCTGAAAAAAGCAGAGTGTAGGGAGGGTGGGAAGTGTGGGAAGTGTGGGAAGTGTGGGAAGTGTGGGGAGTGTGGGGGGTGTGGGAAGTGTGGGGAGACAGAGAACATCAGAGAAATAATTGTTCGGAGATTTTTCTACCCTTGGTTTGCCTAAAATCCTGACTTTTTGATAGTTTGAGCAAGAATTATTGCACTTTTTCGGGATGAAAAAAGACTATAACCTTTACAGATAAAGACTTTTAGATTTAATCAGCAGAGCAATAATTAAATGTTCCCAGTGTCGCCATCTTGCCCGCGACGGGTGTACCTCACTAAAATGGAATCTGCTGTAATTTAAAACTTTACCTCAATATTTTGAGAAAGTGATGTAATTTTGATGAGTAAAGGCTAAAGTCAAATACCATGAATAACCACCTCAACCAACAAAAAACACAAGAAGCACTAAGAGAATTAGCCTCCGTACTGCAACCAGAATTAGGTCAAATACCTCAAACAGGGACTCCCCTATCGATCGCCTTCAGTCTGGTAACTCAAGCTTTAGGAATAACTATTAATTATACTCCCAAAATAGAGACAGAAACAACAGAAACTGAATGGGAAAACCCCATAGAAGCGATCGCTCATGCTTCCCATATTCGTACCCGTCGCGTCACCCTCACCAAAAACTGGTGGCAAAAAGACTGCGGACCTTTATTAGCATATAACGAAGCCAAAAACCGACCAGTTGCTCTATTAAAAGCAGAAAAGTATGAAATTTTTGACCCTGTAGAATTTACCCGTACTCCTCTCAACCATCGTACATCCCAGGAACTCTCATCAGTAGCATACACATTTTACCCGTCCTTTCCTGACAAAGAAATTGGAGTCTTAGATGTCTTCAAATTAGGTTTCCGAGATAGAGTCAAAGACTTGCTCATAGTCACTACTACCGGAGTCATTGCCACTTTATTAGGAATGCTCACCCCCTTAGCGACAGGTATAATTATCGACAACGCCATACCCGATGCGAACAAAGCATCATTAATAGAAATAGGTTTAGGTTTGTTAGCTGCCACATTTGGAGTAACCATATTTCAACTCACCCGCAGTTTTGTCACCCTCAGACTAAAAACTATATCCAGTTCCACCATTCAAGCAGCAATATGGGATAGACTTCTCAAACTCAAACCAGAATTTTTTCGCCAATATTCCACAGGAGACTTACAAAACCGGGTTTCTGCCATTACTGAAATTCGCGACTTACTCAGCAGCACCATCCTCACCACAATATTCACCAGTCTTTTCTCTCTCCTAAACTTAATCTTACTATTCATCTACAGTTTACCTCTCGCCTTAATAGCTCTTGCTCTTGCTTGCCTCATTAGCATTGTCACCTTATGGTCAGCAGCGATCGCCCGTGACAAGATACGTTCCTTGCAAAAAATATCAGGAGAAATATTTGGTCTGACAGTACAACTTATTGGTGGAGTTTCTAAATTACGAGTTGCAGGTGCTGAAGAACGTGCTTTTGCTTATTGGGCAAAAAAATATAGTCAACAAACAAGACTGATGCTCAGTAACCAACTCATTGAAGACTTAGTTACCACCTTTAATACCGCCCTACCAACAGTAAGTTCTATTCTACTATTTGCCTTAACTGTTTACTTAATGCAAACCCAACAAACAGCTTTATCCACAGGAAAATTTCTCGCTTTTAACGTTGCATTCGGTACATTTATCACTGGAGTTACCAGTTTAAGCACAACGATTATCAATATTCTAGAAATTATGATATTATGGGAACGTGCGAAACCCATTCTCAAAGCAAAACCAGAAGTGGATAGCAATAAGTCCGATCCAGGCATACTTTCAGGTAACATTAAACTAGATCGTCTTAGTTTTAGCTACGACTCAGATAGTATACTTATAATTAATGATATTACCATAGAAGTAGAAACAGGAGAATTTATTGCCCTAGTCGGATATTCTGGCAGTGGCAAATCAACCATTGTCAGGTTACTATTAGGATTTGAGACACCCATAACCGGAACTATCTTTTATGATGGGCGCGACTTATCAACATTAGACATATCAGCAGTGCGCCGACAGTTAGGAGTAGTATTGCAGAATGTCCGACTTAATAGTGCTTCTATTTTTGAGAATATTGCTTGTGGCGCATTAGTAACAGTAGATGACGCTTGGGAAGCAGCCGAAATGGCAGGTTTTGCCGAAGATATTGAACAAATGCCAATGGGAATGCACACTATTGTCTCTGAGGGAGGAGGAAATTTATCTGGAGGACAAAGGCAACGGTTATTAATTGCCAGAGCGTTAGTTTTGAAGCCGAGAATTTTGATTTTTGATGAAGCGACAAGTGCTTTAGATAATAGGACTCAGGAAATAGTAACTGCTAGTTTAGAAGAATTAGGCGTAACTCGGATAGTTATTGCTCACAGGTTAAGTACAATTCGTCATGCTGACCGAATTTATGTTTTACAAGCAGGAAAAATTATACAGCAAGGTAGTTTTGCAGAATTAGCAACTCAGGAAGGGTTGTTTGCTAATTTGATAGAACGACAAATGTAAATAGGGCTTGCTGATTAAACATCAAAGTCTTTTGACAGTTCCGGTGGAAGCAGAAAGTAAACAGCCTCCTACGGAGGAGCTACGCTATGAATTCGTTAAGTTATGCGACGCTTTGTATCAGTTTTATATACAATCCGGTTATACAGTATATGTTCATAATTCTGTCTACTCTTTCTACTCTCCATCTCCGCGTCTCCGCGTCTCCCTACTATACAATAACTATTCAAGCTGATTCTATATTATAGAACCTATTTGGGATTTATGTGTGAATATAGATGGGGAGTGTGGGGAGAAGGGGACCTTTATTCTACCTTTTTCCCCTATTTTATTTCTTAATTTCCTGACTCTTGAGCCAAAAACTTGCAGCTTTGTAAAGATACCAAATAGCTTCTATAGTAAAAATAGCGGAAATTAATTTAATGATGATAATCGGAGAAATCCGAGTGCCGGAATTGTCGGAAATGTTAGATAATATAGAATCCGGATAATTACTATATCCAAGTCATTGCGAGTGGAACGGAGTGGAAGGAAGCAATCTCCGCGCACCCCTGAGATTGCTTCCTATCGTCGCCATGACAACTATTCAACCGGATTATATAGAACCCCTGAGTGGCTCTATAAAATTAGCTGGAGAGATGGGGAGATGATGAAGCAAGGGGCTATTTTTATACTTTTTTCCCTATTCTATTTGACCGAAATTATGACTCCCAACTCCTGGCTC
>JBFRWR010000188.1:0-14974 GCA_051439685.1 Trichodesmium sp. | reverse complement strand
TTTTGTTACTTCAATCAGAAAAACTAATTTCTCCATTATCAAGTTTTTCTTGGAGTTTTGCTTTTACATTGTCGCTAAATTTCAGATCGGATACAAGATGAGGTAAATTTCTATAGGAATTAATTTTTCTATTATTTAGTATTTTTTGAATAGTTTTTTTCTTGACACCAGTTCCTTTAAAAGCAGTTATTAAGTCAGCTTCATTTCCTGCATTGATATTAACGGCAGTAGAGCTTTTTGCATCTGATGATAAAGTCGATTTAGTTTCAATAATTTTATCTATAGTTAAACTTGTTGACTTTGGCAATAAAGTTGATATTTTATCAATAATTTTATCTGCTTGAATAAATTCAATATTTTGCAACTCTAGCTTTCTTTTGAGACGTTCTGAACATGAAGGAGCAATCATAAAAGCTAAGTCTGGAGGAGTATTTTCTGAAGGGTATGAATTAAACTCTAAATCATCTAACCAAAAACTAAAATCATCGAAATGTTCAACAATCAATTTATAATTTTTAGCTTCACCAAAAGCTCTAGCTATTCGTTTATGATTATGAAGCAATTCTACATAACAATCTAAGGCGTATTTTTTTCCTGTTTTTTTACCTGGAATTACTTGGGTAGTTTCAACTACTAATAATGTATATGCTTTTTGCTTTAAATATTTTCCCCATCTTTTTTGACATTCTGCTTTGACTAATTCACGAGCATCACCTTCAAATTTTTGCTCTTCAGCTTCGGCAAAATATCTTTCATGTATTTCTAGAACTTTTCCTGAATAATATTGACAAAATTCTCGAAAATTTTGAGCTGGTTTCAAAGGTATATTCTGAATTTCTTGCCAAGCATTATTAAAATTTTTATATCCTTTATATGCTCCTTTAATTCTTTCATCTATCTCTTGTTTAATTATCATAAATTCTTTATTAGAACCTGAGCTAAGATTTATCACTGACTCTTTGACTAAGCTTTTTAATACAGAGTCTCCTTCAATTAAAGAACTGACATTATCTGATGTACCTACCAAATAAATTAGCAGAGGAATACTTCTTATAAATTTCTGAGCAGCTTCCTTGATTAATGCTCTAAAAATTACTCTAGTTTCTTCTATTTCTTGTGGAAATTTTTCTAATGAATCTAATTCATCTGTTAGATATACAAAAGTAAATCTGGGGTCTACTTTTGTGACTTGATATATCACATCAAAAAATAATTCAACAAAATTTACTTCACTTATTGCGAAAAATTTACTAAATTTTGACCTAAAAGGATTTAATTTTATCTCTTCTCTAGTTCCTGTATTTAATAATGACTCTGCATCAAATTCTGCGAGAATGTTTTTAGCAACTTCTTTTACATCTGGCAGTAAATTTTGATTATGTATTAATTGCCAAAAAGTATCTCCTAAAATATAACAGTAAAGTTTAATGCTAAAATTATGACTACTACCAACTGTCCGTAAATGAGAAAGTGGAAACTGAATTACTACAGAATGTTTTTCATAATTTGACTGAGTTGTTGTTAATTCATGCAAATAAGTTAATAGGGAAGTTTTACCACTACCAAGAAATGCCGCCACAAATCTAAATGTAAAAAATCTATCATCAAAAGTATGTTTAAGATCGTCTCGAAGCAATTCCGTTATATTTGATATTGAAGAGTTACCAGATAAACTTTTAGCTGTAGTTGTAGTATCATCTTCACCCTCTTTTCCTGGTAATCTTACATCACGTTCAACCCAAATATTTTCCACATAACCTTCTCCTGGTTGAATTTGCTGTCAAAACTTTCTAATATATCTTTTTTTTCCTGCATCTTCTGGCATAATTTAGTTCACCCATTGAATTAATTCTTTATTGTTTTCTTGTGCTGCAAATACTAAACCATCAGATTTCAATTGCTCGAAATATTTTTCTAGTAGCAATTCAGAAATATGATGATTTTGCCTAAACTTTTGGCAAATTTCTTTACTACGAATAGCTACAACACCTTCTAATTCTTGACGCCTCCTTTCTTCAATATAAAGCTTTTTAAACTTATCTACAAAAGTATCAAAATCCATATCCTCATTTTGATAATTTATCTGATTATATTTTGCTGTTAATTTTAAACAAGCCATCAGAGCATTTAAAAGTTTAGCTCCTTTGTTAGACCTAAACTTATATTCTGTTATTTGAAGATTAAGAACCAGAGCTTTCATTCCCATCTCAGTAACTTTAATTCTGCCTCGTTTAGGAGATTCTAATAACTTCAATTCACATAAACTCTCACAAACTTGTTTCGCATTAGGTCGGCGTTTTTTAGATAAATGATTTCTGACTGTACTTCTAGTTACTGTTCCCTCTGTTGAATAGGCAAACGTATAAAGCAAATAAAGCATTTGTTCAGTCGAAATTTCTGTCATTATTCCCTCTTATTAATTTTATTAATCAATACAGCAAACTCTAAATATATGAAGTACAAATATTAATAATAAAACCTTGGTAGCGCAAGCATATTACCTGTCATAGCTGTACTTCACTTATATTAAATAGTCTGTATCTTTAACACTCGCAAAAATCCTGTACTTCAAAGTCTTAAAATAGTCATGTTAATAACCGAAACAAAATAGATTTATAACAGTTACATAGACTATGAAATTTCAGTATTTATAATTGAAAATCCACAATTATTAAACTTTTCAATTCCCAATTCTACATTCTCAAATCTACATTCATAAAAGATTCTCCAATTAACTTATAAATCTCTCTTAAATCTTCAGGTTCAAACGACTTAATTAACTTTTCTGCTGCCTTTTCAGGATTCTTAGGAACCACCACCCATAATTCTTTATTTAACTTACCTTCAGGTTGTTGTTCCAACCAATTTTTAACCGCAACTTTTCCTGATTCAGTAATTTGATAAAAACCTCTTCCACCACTTTTTGATTGTTCCAACCATCCCAAATGTTCCCATCTTTTTCTCCATAATTGAGCAGTGCTATGAGCATAATCTAAAATTTCTGCTATTTTAGAAGCATTCAAATCTTGATTATCCGGGCAAGCTTCCACAAGTTTTGAGAATTTATGAAAATAGTTTGATGGGTTTCCTAAATCTTTTAGCGGGTCTTCTAAAATGTCAACTTTTTTAGTTTCAGTTGATTCTAATTCCCTAATTAATTCGTCAATTTTTTTCGGTTCACAACCTAATCCATAAGGTGGTTGAGCGCGACATAATTCCTCATAGCTATTAAATGGTTTTCCTTGGTCATCAAGTAATTGCTGATAAGCTGCTGGCTGTTTCATTAATTCACGCCATGCTTTTAATTGTTCTGCATTAGCAATTACATTCTTTTTCAGAACAGATTGTAATTTTAACTTAATAGCAAGTGCCCATTGTGGAGTTCCAGGAGTTGTGCTAATTCCTCCTGTTTTTCCTAAAGTTTGATAATCCATTTTTCCCTGCATAGAAAAGGACATTTTCTTCTAGGTTATCTCAAATAATTTTTGATTTTTTCAGTATTTTATTTCTTACTAGCTCAGATTTTTTAGGTAGTATATAGTCCCTAATTTTTCCCTAGAAGATGAGCTGAGACAAAATTTTCTTAGCAGGTATCTTTACCTAAAAATCCAATTTGTAGGGTTATTGATATCTGCTATTTATATATTTTATATTTTAGATTGTAGATTAACTAAGTCAACTATCCTAGAGACAAACCTATTACTTAAATTAACCCTAACTTTTTTGTAAAATTAAATCTTTAGCTAACTTAATTGCAGCTTTCATACTTGTAGGATCGGCAATACCTTGACCTGCTATATCAAATGCTGTACCATGATCAGGGGAAGTTCTAACAAATGGTAAACCAATCGTAGTATTCACTGCTAAGTCAAAAGCCATTAGTTTCACTGGAATTAAACCCTGGTCATGGTAAAGTGCCAAATAAGCATCGTAGGTCTTACCTGGCAAACCTAACCAAGCTTGACCAGGTTTCACCCACATAGTATCTGGTGGTATAGGCCCATCTAATTGTATCTCTGGTCGGCGATCGCTTTCTCTCTTTATCCAAGAAATTAACCAATCCCTTTCCTCTGTCCCTAATTGTCCATTTTCTCCACTATGGGGATTTAAACCAGCAATAGCAATTTTAGGTTGAGAAATACCAAAGTCTTTTTGCAAACTTTTTACCAATAATTCTAATTTCCAACTTAATAATTCTGGCGTTAAAGCCTCCGGGACTTGACTTAATGGTATATGTGTGGTAGCTAAAAGGGAACGAAGTACAAAATTACTGTGGGGCGAGCAAGCAACAAATAACATCCCGAACTTTTCGACTCCTGCTTTTTCTGCTAAAAGTTCCGTTTGACCAGGATATTTATGACCAGCCATCTGCCAACAAGTCTTAGAAATAGGAGCTGTAACAATACCTTGAAACTCTCCAGCTAAAGTCTGGGCGATCGCCTTCTCCATGTAACGAAAACTAGCTTCCCCACTTACAGCATTACCTTGTCCTAGACAAATATCTTCTAATTTTCCATCAAACTCCACATCTAAAATTTGCAAACTTTCCCATTTAACAAGCTTTTCTAGAGATAATTTTCCATAGGTATTGTGCAAAATTTGACGACTGCCAACAATTGTCAAATCACAATTTTCTGTAATGGTAGGCTCCGATAAAGCTTTAAGAACTATTTCTGGACCTACACCTCCAGGGTCTCCTATAGTTATTGCTAAACGCGGAATAGTCTTTTTTATTTCACTGACGGGTGTCTTCATCATGGCTTAAAATACAAATACAAAGTATATAGGAGTATTTTAAGAACATGAGCGGTGAGATTTTCAATGCAGCTATTTTGTCTTTTTCTGTAATTCTGATTGGTTTAGCCGGAGGGTTTCTCCTGCTGAAATTACAAGGAGGCGAATAAGCTAAGACCCATTTAAAAATAGGTCTTAGCAAGTCAGAAGTTAGAAGTCAGAAGTCAGAAGTAATCAGAGTTGTCCTTTTAATTAGCCACACAAAAAATAAGTGGTTTAAATACACGACATCTTAATTAACTTCCTGGTTTCAGGTTGAAGATATAGCAACGCATTAAGCTGTTTGATAGCTATGAAACTTCACAACCTTGAGGTAATTTTCAATCTAGCTGAATGCTGATAGCCAGATAACCACTTAGTAGCATCTCCTCATTTTGATCGAGTGAGGAATGCTAATCAGATTATTTACTTTAAATCGAAGACCTGGTAAACTAAGTTTTTATAAAAAAATATAGTTACTCTGATAAATTTTACTCAAAATGTTAAGTTTTGTAAAAAAATGAGATATTTTTGATAAAGTGATTAATAACTGCTTAATATAGATAAAAAAATTTTTATGAAACTATTAATTTTAGGTGCTACTGGTACTCTTGGTAGACAAATAGTACGTCGCGCCCTAGATGAAGGATATGAAGTAAGGTGTTTAATCAGAAGTTATAGTAGGGCATCCTTCTTAAAAGAGTGGGGAGCCGAACTAATAGGAGGAAATCTCTGTAAGCCCAAAACCCTGATACCTGCATTAGAAGGAATTGATGCGGTCATAGATGCTTCGACTTCCAGGCCAACCGACTCTCTGAGTATTAAACAGGTAGACTGGGAAGGAAAAGTATCACTAATTCAAACTCTAGTAGCACAAGGTATAGAACGTTTTATATTTTTCTCATTTTTAAATGCAGAAAAATACCCCCAAGTTCCTCTGCTAGAGATTAAGCGATGTACCGAACTTTTTATTGCTGAATCTGGCCTAAAATACACAATCTTAAAACCCTGTGGCTTTTTACAAGGATTAATTGGTCAGTATGCAGTACCAATTTTAGATAAGCAAGCAGTTTGGGTTCCTGGTCAAGGAACAGCAATTTCATATATGGATACTCAAGATATTGCTAAATTTGCTGTCCGCTCTCTCTCAGTTCCCGAAACAGAAAATAAAAGCTTTCCCATAGTAGGCCCTCGTGCTTGGGATGCCAATGAAATTATTCGGATGTGTGAACGACTTTCTGGTGAAAAAGCCAAAGTGACTCGGACGAATATTAACTTATTGCGTTTATTCCGTCAGTTTACCAGGACATTTCAATGGGGTTGGAATATAGCAGATAGACTAGCTTTTGCTGAAGTATTAGCTAGTGGCCAGCCTTTAACAGCCTCTATGGACGATGTTTATCCTGTATTTGGCATTAATCCTGAAGAAATAACCACACTAGAGTCTTATCTGCAAGATTACTATGGTCGGATTATGAAGAAATTGAAGGAAATAGAATACGAACAAGCCAAACTAGGAAAAACATCCTCTAAAAATAAACCTTTCTTCTTCTAAAGCTGATAACACCAATTAACTTTAAAGATGTCATAAATAGTTTCAAGCTTTAAATTTTGAATAATTAGCTGAAACTATTGTATTGTCAAATCAAAGTTTTTAGTCCATCAAATTTAACTTCTGTACGGGTAATTTCCTGCGGAATGCTACGCAAACATGAATTACCCCTACTGACTTCTGACTTTAGTAAAACGGTATAACCACCCTGAAATAGATTTTTTCGAGTGTCAAAAATAGGAATCATTTATAACGATGCGAAACCCATAGCTTGTCGGATAACTGACGAGTTAAAAGAAAAGCTGACAAATTCTGGCTACGATATTTATATTAATACTGGAGCAGAAGGTATTTTAGGCTACCCTAGCCTAGAACGTCCTGTTTGTCATACACCTATAGAACAGCTAGTTCCTCCTGGCTTTACAAAGGATATGAAATTCGCCATTGTCCTGGGAGGGGATGGTACAGTTCTGGCTGCATTTCGTCAAGTAGCTCCCTCCCACATTCCTTTGTTAACAGTCAATACAGGTCACATGGGTTTCTTAACTGAAACCTTTGTCAACCAATTATATCCAGCTATTGAACAGGTACTAGCAGGAAACTATGAGATAGAAGAGCGGACTATGTTAGAAGTACGCCTGTTTCGTAACGACCAATTATTGTGGGAAGCTCTTTGTCTGAATGAAATGGTTTTGCATCGAGAACCCATGACTTCTATGTGCCATTTTGAAATTAAAATTGGCAGACACTCTCCTATAGATATTGCGGCAGATGGTATAATTATTTCTACTCCTACTGGTTCTACTGCTTATGCTTTATCTGCAGGCGGCCCTGTTGTTGCTCCAGGAGTTTCTGCTCTCCAGCTCTCACCTATTTGTCCCCATTCTCTGGCATCTCGGTCTCTAGTTTTTGCCGATAGTGAACCAGTAAGTGTTTTGCCAGCAAGTCCAAATCGTTTGATGATGGTTGTAGACGGTAATGGTGGTTCTTATGTTTTGCCAGATGATCGAGTCCAAGTGAGCCAGTCAGAATATAAAGCTTGTTTTATTCGACTTAAACCCCCTGAATTTTTCCATATTCTACGGGAGAAATTGGGATGGGGACTGCCACACATTGCCAAACCAAATTCTGTAGAATTACCTTAGAGACAGTTATAAACTATCAGTTATCAGTTATTAACTTATTATTTTCAAAGGAGGAATTAGTCTCCAAAGAGAATTATAAAGTTATAAATAAAAGGCTCATCAACTATAGTCATTCTGAATAAGAATGGGACGAATGTTTCTTTACATAGAAAGGGTTTCAGCCAAAAAAGTGTTTCATCCTTATTTGAAATGACTATAACTTTAGTAGTTGCTTAATTCTTTCAAAAGCTAAATGGTGAATTTTATTTTTTATCCCCTTTCCAGGGTTGGTGAAATTTTTGTTTAATTCGGATTTGAGTAAGATTTATAATCAGAAAAAAACTATTTTAACTACTGTACTAAACTGTTTCAGCTAATTTAGTGCAATAGAATAGTCATTGTAGCTAGAAGAAGTCTCTCAAAAATTTCCTATTGTAACATTTAAGATGAAACAGTCGAGTAGGGGTAATTCATGGAAAGCGAAGTATTCCGTAAGAAATTACCCCTACTACTAAAAAGCAGATATTCACCCACGCCAGATATTTTTCTAGTTTTCATCCTCTATCTTAATAAAGACATTGTTCTGATTTTTTGTAAAAATTGTCAGTGTTAGACTAACTCAAATATGCTAAAAAAATTAACATTATATCAAATAATCTAATATAAGTGAGTTCTAGTATGAGTGTCCTAACTGTCGAGCAAAATCGTTCCGTATTAATTATAGAAACCGATGAAATTCTAGCTCAGTATGTAAGTCTGGATTTAAAAGAATCCGGTTATCATCCAATTGTCGCAGCAAACTCTAGCGCTGGTCTTCATAGAGTTATGGAGCTTCAACCTGCTTTAATTGTGATTGACCGAATGTTGGCAGGAGAGTCAGGACTATCTTTGTGCAGCCATCTGAGAAAAATGGGTAATAAGATGCCAGTCTTATTATTAATGGCTCGTAATCAAGTTGAGGATCGAGTGGCTTGCCTAAACTCTGGAGCTGATGATTATTTTCTTAAACCTTATCGGAGCGATGAGTTTCTCAAATTAGTCAGCTTTTATTTACAACCAACTAAAACGGAAAAAGACCAATTAATATTTGGGAATTTAGTTTTGGACTTGGCCAGTAGGCGGGTATTTTGTCACGGTCGTACTATTGAGTTGACCATGAAAGAATTTGAGTTGTTAAAGTTTTTAATGGAGCATCCTTGCGAAGTTTTGAGTAGAGAACAGATATTGGAAAATGTTTGGGGTTATAATTTCTTAGGTGAGTCTAATGTAATTGAGGTATACATTAGATATTTACGTCTGAAAATTGAGAGAGAAGGCGAAAAGCGATTAATTCAGACCGTTCGTGGTATTGGATATGTTCTGAGAGAAACTTAAAATGATAGTAGTAATCACTCAGAATTATGGAGAGTAAATCGGGGTGGCTCTTTATAACTAAGCATACTAGATTAAGTAGAGTTAACAGTAAGCTTTTGAAGTCCAAACTTTAATGAGACTTTCTAAGTCTCAAGAGGAAAGGAAGATTTCTTGTGGCATTCCCAGAAAAACCTATTCTTGTAGTAAACTTCATTAGCATTTTCAAAACAAAAGTTATCGGCAAGAGCAGTTTAAATAAAGAATTGAAAAATTATCCCCCAGGTGAATTAGTCTCTCCCAGTTTCCGAGTCCTTCTCGGTGCTGCTGACTATTTCTTAATGTGCCAGCTAAATAACTTACTGCCATGAAAGCACGGAGAGCGGTGCATGAGTTTGCAAAAAACAAAATCTAAATCGAAAATTTTGGTCGTCGATGATGAACTAGACAACCTAGATTTACTTTACCGTACCTTTCGCCGAGACTATAAGGTACTGCGAGCTAAAAGTGGACCAGAAGCTCTAGAAATTCTAGAAACATCTGGAGAAGTGGCAGTAATTATTTCAGACCAGCGAATGCCTAAAATGAGTGGTACAGATTTTTTAAGTCTGACTGTCAAGCAATATCCAGATACTATTAGAATTCTGTTGACTGGTTATACAGATGTAGGAGACTTAGTAGAAGCCATTAACTCTGGTAAAGTTTTTAAATATGTAACTAAACCCTGGGATGCAGAGGAACTCAAAGGATTAGTCAAGCAGGCAGTGGACACTCACAATGTCCTAAAATCTCATACTAACGAACTACGTCGCGCCCTTCAGCAAGAGTCTCTCTTATACGCAGTTACTAATACAATTCGCTCTGCTCCTAACTATCGACAAATGCTCCAGAGAATTGTCGAAACTATTGGCCAAATGTTTGAGGTTGGTTTGGCTATCTGTCGCCCTTTTCAAGATGGTTATGGAGAAGATGAATGGTTTGTTTACCACAATCAAGAAGATTACTCTCAAAAATCTGAAATATCAGAAGCAATTTATACTGATATTATCTGGGAAACAACTGATGTAGAAGTAATTTCAGACATTAAAAACGACACAAGTTTACAATGGGATAGGCCAGAACTAGAGAAATTCCGAACAGCTTGCCTAGTATCTAATATTCGTTCTAGTTTAATTGTCCCCCTATTTTCTCGATTAGATTTAATCGCAGTTCTAGCACTGCACCAATGTGGGGAACTCAGAAACTGGCAAGATCATGAAGTTCAACTCTTAATTACTGTTGCCGATCAAGCGGCTCTTGCTTTATCTCAAGCTCTTGCTTATGAACGAGTTAATAGTCTTGCCATTAAAGAATCTCTAATTAATACTATCACCAATGCTATTCGTTCTAGTCTCAACCCTCAAGATATTTTTGCTGCAATTACTCAACAATTAGGCCAGGCACTTCAGGTCGATGGTTGTGTTCTCTCATTATGGACAGAAAGTGATGAATATGTTAAGTGTGTAGGCTTATATGATGCTCAAGTTGAATCTGTGGTTAGTGCTAATGATACTTTGGAAAATCAATCTCCAAGCAAGACAGACACTTCTAATGAAGATGAATTATTAACTGCAATGCACTTACCTCAGTCATTTGTCCCTATTAGTAGTAATCCTGTCTTAATGGAACTACTAAAAACTAAAAGAACCTTAGCAGTTAGCGATCTAAATCAACAACCACAATTTAATGAATCTGAATTACCTTTACGTTCCGTAGCTAGGGCATTAATGGTCGTCCCTCTGACTGTTGATGGTAAAATAATTGGTAGTATTTCCTTGCGCCATAATTCTTATGAACGGCAATGGCAAGCTTCTGAAATTGAACTAGCTGAAGCAGTGGCCTCCCAAGCAGCGATCGCTGTTCAACAATCTCGTCTTTATCAAACTACTAGACAACAAGCAGAAAGACTAATAGAAGCAGATCGTCTGAAAACTGAATTTTTCCAAAATATTTCCCATGAGTTTCGTACTCCTCTAACTTTAATGATTGGGTTATTAGAGGAAGCAGTTAATTCCAACCAAGATTTACCAACAGAGCAAGGACAAATTGCTTTGCGTAACTCTCGCCGTTTGTTGAGATTAGTTAATCAATTATTAGATTTACAAAGATTAGATGCAGGAAGAATGCAGCCTTGTTTTCGTCCTTGTAGTCCAGTTGCCTTTTGTCGAAATATAGTCGAATCATTCACTCCATACTGTCAGAAAAAGCAAATAAATTTAGTTACAGAATTTACTGATAATTCTCTATTAATTTATCTAGATATAGAAAGATTTGATAAAGTTATCTACAATTTACTATCCAATGCCATGAAATTTACTCCAGCAGGAGGTACTATTACAATTTCAGTTGAGTTGGCTGGGGAACATTGTTTATTAAAAGTAAAAGATACTGGTATAGGTATTCGTCAAGAACAAATACCTTATTTATTTGAAAGATTTCGTCAAGCAGAAGGTTCAGCAAATCGTTCTTATGAAGGCAGTGGTTTAGGTTTAGCTTTAGTCAAAGAATTGGTAGAACTTCATGGTGGTCAAGTAAATGTGGAATCAGTTTATGGTCAAGGTTCTACTTTTAAACTTTGGTTGCCCACAGGAACTACTCATTTACCCCCACAACAAGTATTAGAAATACCTGCTGAATTTGATGCTTCTAAATTGACAGTTGAATTGGCAGATGTAGCCGCAGAATTAGAAGAAGCTGAGGAATTAGAAGCTGTAGATACTGAAGAAAATAATGTGGTTCCAGTTAATTCTGAGTCAGGAGAAATTGCGACTATTTTGGTAGTAGATGATAATCCAGACTTGAGAAATTATGTGTCAAGAATTATGCGCAAATCTAACTTTAATGTAGTATTAGCTCGGAACGGAGCAGAAGGATTTGAAGCTGTCAAAAATTATCATCCCAATGTAATTATCACTGATTTAATGATGCCAATTGTTTCAGGAATAGATTTGATTAAAATGATTAGAGACAATCAAAATTGGCGAGGCATACCAATTATTTTATTGACGGCTAAAGCAGATGAAGATACTAGAATTGAAGGAGTAGAAATCGGAGCAGATGCTTATTTGTCAAAGCCATTTAATGATAGAGAATTGTTAGCAGAAGTCAGAAATTTATTAGCTTTAAAAGAGAACGAAAAAAGGGTAAAAGAGCTAAATTCTTATTTAACAGAATCAGTTTTACGGCGGTTTTTACCACCAGAAATGGTGCAAAGAGCAGCAGAAGGAGACTTAGCTTTAGATTTAAGTCCAGAACCAAGATTAGTCACAATCTTGTTTAGTGATATTGTCGGTTTTACCAGAATGTCCAATGTTTTACAATCACGTCGCATCGCAGAATTATTAAATGAATATTTAGCCGAAATGACACGAGAAATTTTTGCTAATGGTGGGACTGTGGATAAGTTTGTGGGAGATGCTGTAATGGCCATTTATGGTTCCCCTGAAGAATTAACCCCAGAGGAGCAAGTAAGAAGAGCGATCGCTTCTGCAAGAAGTATGTTAATAGCTTTAGATAAATTAAATGACCATTGGCAAAAATTAGGGTTAATTGGAGAAAATGGAGTACCCCCTGTGAGATTTCGCTGTGGTATTCATCAGGGCAATGCAGTAGTAGGAATGTTTGGAGGTGTGGAGCGGTCTGATTATACAGCGATCGGCCCACCAGTCAATATTGCATCCCGTTTGCAGGAAGCAGCAGAGCCGAATACAATTTTGGTATCAGAGATAGTCGCCCAATATGTAGATAGTCGGGAAGTTAAAACATATGGGTCTTTGAAGCTCAAAGGTATAGATGAAGATATTTTAGGCTTTACAGTTAGTCGAGACCGGAGTAATCAAAGGTGATAAGGCCAAAATCTGTCAACCATCTTTTTTTCTAATTTTTAGTTGCAATTTAAGAAAACTATGCTATAGTAAATAAATGAATGCGGGTATAGTTTAGTGGTAAAACCTTAGCCTTCCAAGCTAATGATGGGGGTTCGATTCCCCCTACCCGCTCTTGGAGGTTGCTAATAGCTAAGATGATTTTCTAGTAGGATTGATATATATGGTCATCCTATTTAAGCTGTCGTATTTTTGTGGCACTTAGGAGTCAGAATTTTAAAGGTTTTTAGTTCAAGTAACTATTATAAAAATTTGGTTGTGCAGAGCGTAAAGTGTGGGAGTCGTCAAGTAGGGCTGTTCATTAATTGATAATTGATAATTGATAATTGATAATTACCTCTCCCTAAAAGCTATCCATTACCCACATCTTTCTTAACATAAAACTTGACAAAGTATACAAGTTGTGTTGATGTCTTGAGTCGGCTTTTTTATGAGAAAAAGTGTAGTTTTCAATATACTTTTTTGAAAGCTGTAGACAAAATTCTTGCTCCCCACACTCCCCACACTCCCCACACTTCCTTGACGCACTACCATGTTTTTGGAGGGTTGCTCAAATCCCCGTTACAAAAATAACTTCTGACTTGTGACTTCTGACTTCTGACTTCGTTATCTGCTGACTCCAACAATAATCTGGCCAAAGCAGTAGTGGACCGACACAGCTAAAATGGTGCAATAGTAGGGGGACGTTACGGTTCCCGAAAAATCAGCATAAATTTTCATGGTTACTTTCAGATTTACATAAACCCGCCCCATCCGATGGTGGGTTATATCGTTGGGGGCGGGTTGATCTGACAATCTGTGAAAACTCGTTGTACGGAGGCTCCATGCAACGTCCCTATGGTGAAACCCGCCCCTACGGAACCTAATTCCCTGTCAGAAGTTAGAGGCAATTATTCTGATTAATGCCCTCCATCATACCATTTGGACAAAATATTTGGTAATATTATTACCTGTTGTTAACTTCTAATTCCTAATTTCTACTTTATTACTTTATTTTTAATTTTAATTTTAGACTTATCACAAAAACTAAAAATGAAAAAACAAGATAAAACCTTACCTTTAACCTTATTAGGAGCAGCATTCCTAGTAATTGTCGGTATCGTCGCTGGCTACATCGTCATCTCTTCCAAAGAAACATTAGAAAATTTGCCGATGGGAGCTGAGGTTGTTCCCGAAGATGCAATGATGACTTTACATCTTTCTACTGACTCTAGTAAATGGGAAAAACTGCAACAGTTTGGCACTCCACAATCTCAAGCTGCTTTACAAAAATTTTTGGGGCAATTGCGCGATCGCTTCCTGACGACTTATGGTTATAACTATCAACGGGATATTCAACCTTGGGTGGGTGAAGAAGTAATGATTGCCTTCTTACGCAAATCAACTTTAGAACCGAGTAATGCGAATAATTCTGACTCTCCACCACCCCCCGCGACTCAAGCAACTGTTGTAGTCATCCCGATCGCCGATCCAGCGAAAGCAAGCCAAATTTTAGAGAAACCACCAGCTCTCAAAGAAGGGAAATTTGTTAAACGTACTTACAGAGGTACGGAAATTACAGAAACTGAGGGAGCGCCTGAACAAGATATTTATACCGTAGTTTTGGGCAGAAAATTTTTGGTAGTAACTAATTCCCAGACAGCAATAAATCAGGTGATTGATATTTATAAAGGAGATAAGTCTATAGCAGAAGTTCCTGGTTATCGAGAAACGATGGAAAAACTGGAAACTGCTTCGCCTTTTGCTCAGGTATATGTGAATATTCCTGTTGCTGCTGCTTATACTTCTAGTAAATCAATTACTCCTGTTTCTGAGGAAAATCTCAAACAACTTGAGGATAACCAAGGTGTGGCAGCGAATATTAGTTTAGCTCCTGAAGGTCTAAATTTACAGGCTATTTCTTGGCTCAAACCTAATAGCGAGAAAAAGTTTACTGTAGAAAATAATGCCACAGAAATGTTAAGTCGGATTCCTGGAAATGCTTTAATGATGATATCTGGCAGTAATTTGCAGCGAATGTGGTCTGATTATGTCAAGGGTGCAGCAGCTAATCCGATCGCCCCGATTAACCCAGAGACATTCCGTAAAACTGTCAATAGTGGAACTGGTATGGATTTAGATAAAGATTTTCTCAACTGGATGGCAGGAGAATATTCTTTGTCTTTGTTGCCTATTCCTAGAGAGAAAGAGCAGTTACAAAAATTTGCTGCGGGGTTTGTGTTTATGGTTAAAGCAAGCGATCGCCGTGCTGC
>JBFRWR010000187.1:0-2785 GCA_051439685.1 Trichodesmium sp. | reverse complement strand
AAAAAAAGGTCTCAAGCCTCCCCTTTTAAGCTATGCTTTATCAACATCTTTCTTAACATAAAACTTGACACAACAGACAAGTTATGTGTAGGTCTTTAAAATGCTTTTTCCACAGAACAAATGTATTCAAAAGTACATTTATTTTGATGAGTTAAGTAGTTTTGCCTAGCTACTATAACTATTTCTCCCTTCTCCCCTGCTCCCTACTCCCCTACTCCCCATAAGGTTTTCAGGAGTTCCTTATAAAGCATAGCTTCTCAAGGGGGGAAGAGGGAAGGGGCAGAATATTTCCTTACAAGGGTAGGTATTTTACATTCGGGTTGGGATAAGACAAGGATGACAAGCTGACAAGTGAGAAAAACCGTACAACATTAGGTTCGGTTATCAAAAATCTCAGATGCTGAAAACCACAGTTTTTTGTAACAAATCTTCCTTGTCTACTTTCCTTCTTTCCTTCCTTGTCTGATCTTGACCGAAATATTAAAAACCTACCCTTGTGAGGAGAATATTTCCCCCCTCTCCTACAAGGAGAGGGGTTGGGGGAGAGGTCTTCATTGACTGATAACTGATAACTGATAACTGAAATGACTCGTTCTTTGCCCACATTTTTAAGCTAGAGAAGCTAGTAGAAATTCTTAACCTATTGGCAAGTCAAGCCAGAAATTTTACTTGAGGAAAATGGTAAGATGCTGACTTTTCAAAGTAAATAGTCAAAAATCTATTCCACTACTTTAAGCTTGAGACGCTACTATAACAGCATGGCTAATTCTTTGTCGTCAGAGAATATTTACAACCCTGTTTTTTTGAGTCCTGTACTTTCAAAACTCCCCACCCTCTCCTCCTTTTTTTTCTCTCGTGACAATAAATTATCCTTGCCACTATCAGGGTGATAAATATTTTTAGGGGATTGGCATAATTTCCAGATATAGACTGACTCTTCCTCGGAAATGCTAGGCAAACAGGCATTTTTACATTATAAAATGTTTAAGTCCCGCTACAGGTACCAGGCTTTAAACCGAATTTTCTAGTAATCTTAGGTCAAAAGTTAAAAATTGAGAGTAGAATTATTAATATTTGTAAAAAAACTGAGTAAGGAAATAAAGAATGCGAGTCGCGATCGCAGGTGCAGGATTAGCTGGAATGGCCACAGCCGTAGAATTGGCCGAAGCTGGACATCAAGTAGAAATATTTGAGTCTCGCCCCTTTGTTGGAGGTAAAGTAGGAAGTTGGGTAGATGCAAATGGAAACCATGTAGAAATGGGTTTGCACGTTTTCTTTGGCTGTTACTACCAACTTTTTGAGTTAATGAAAAAAGTAGGAGCTTTAGAAAATCTCCGTCTCAAAGAACATACTCATAACTTTGTTAATAAAGGGGGAAAAACAGGTTCCCTCGATTTTCGCTTCTTGACTGGAGCGCCTTTTAATGGATTAAAAGCCTTCTTTACCACATCTCAGCTATCTGTGCAAGATAAACTACAAAATGCGATCGCCCTGGGTACAAGTCCCATAGTCAGAGGGTTGATAGATTTTGATGGGGCAATGAAGACTATTCGAGATTTGGACAAAGTGAGTTTTGGAGACTGGTTCCGTCGTCAGGGTGGCTCTGATGGTAGTATTAAAAGAATGTGGAACCCTATTGCTTATGCTCTAGGTTTCATTGATGCAGATAATATTTCCGCCCGATGTATGTTGACAATATTCCAATTATTTGCAGCAAAAACAGAAGCATCAGTTTTGCGGATGTTGGAAGGTTCTCCTTATGAATATCTCCACAAACCGATAGTTGAATATTTGGAGGCACGGGGAACTAAGATTTATACAAGACGACAAGTTAGAGAAATACAGTTTTCTGAGAATGATGGAGAAACTCGTGTTAGTGGCATAGTTATAGCTAATGGGGATACAGAAGATACTATTACTGCTGATGCCTATGTTTTTGCCTGCGATGTGCCAGGTATTCAGCGCATTCTACCTGAAGCTTGGCGGAAATGGCCAGAATTTGACAATATTTATAAATTAGATGCAGTACCTGTAGCAACAGTACAGTTAAGATTTGATGGTTGGGTGACAGAACTACATGACAAAAACCAACGTCAACAATTAAATCATGCTGCTGGTCTTGATAACTTACTTTATACTCCAGATGCCGACTTTTCCTGTTTTGCTGATTTGGCATTAACAAGTCCAGCAGATTATTATCGGCAAGGGGAAGGTTCTTTATTACAGTTGGTATTGACCCCTGGCGATCCTTTTATTAAGGAGAATAATGAAGCGATCGCCCACCATGTATTAAAGCAAGTCCATGAATTATTTCCTTCCTCAAAAGAATTAAATATGACTTGGTATAGTGTGGTGAAATTAGCTCAGTCTTTATATAGGGAAGCTCCTGGTATGGATCCATATCGCCCGAACCAAAAGACTCCAGTACCTAACTTTTTTCTAGCAGGTAGTTACACTCAACAAGATTATATTGATAGTATGGAGGGAGCAACTATTTCTGGAAAACAAGCTGCTAAGATAATTTTGGCAAATGTTGAAAATATTTTAGGGAGTAGTTGAATTGAGAATTTAGAATTTAAAATTCAGAATTTAGAAGTTAAGTTAATGTAATAACTTCAGTAGTGGACGGTTTTATCTTAAATGTTGCAATAGATCTAGCTCACCTTCCGCACGTCAATTTGTCACATTAAAAGTAGTATGAAAATTAGTAGCTTGGTAGGTATTTATACTGTCTGGCTCCTACACTATGACCTTTCTCTGGAGTCAGATTATCAGGAAAATATTA
>JBFRWR010000186.1:0-4496 GCA_051439685.1 Trichodesmium sp. | reverse complement strand
ATTTTGATAAGGAATTTGGTCTAAACCTAAACCGCCAAAAGTTAGTAAAATAGTCTTTTCTTTGTCTGTATGAATGCAAAATTTTGCTTTAATTTCCTCTGGTTGATAACGTGGAGTTCCCCCAGTTAAACCTACATCTAAAATATTAGGAAAAGCACTCATCTGTTCGTGGAGTGGGAGGCGAAATAAACGGTCACATTGAGCAAAACATTCACCTATCCAATCAGCAATTTCTATAAATTCTCCACCCCAAGGACGATAAATAAAATCCCAACCAAAATTACTTAACATCCAACCAGGAATCCCAGCAGCTTGAGCAATTTTAGCAGCTAGTGGCGGAATATCTGCTAATAATAAATCTACTCGATTTTGTTTAATAAAATTTACTTCTCCGGCAATAATTGACTTTTCTTTTTGTCGAATTTCCTGCAATTTTTCTAAAGTAGTTTCTTTATCCATAGTAATACTATCTGATTGAATTACCCCTACATCAAAAGCACGGGGACGATAAATAAAATCACCAGAAATATAAGATTCTAATAACCAACGGGGAGCAGTTGTCACCATAATTAATAAGACATCCGGGCACATTTTTTGCACTAAATTAGCAACAGATGCTATACGGACTGCATGACCAAATCCATGATTAGTAATAGCAATATATAAGGTAGGTCTAGACATGGGGTTATTTTTAGTTCAACATCAAGATTATAGTCATCTTATTTTAAGTTGTTAAGAGACAGCTTATCAACACAACTTTAAGCTCTTGTAGGGTGGGTTAGGCTGGCATAAGACTCTAATTTTTCGTAATTGAAGGTGCGCCGTAACCCACCAAATAGCAAGATTTTCACCTGAAGATTTACTTGATAAATGCTTTCTCAGACTGTAGCAACATTTCTGAGTAATAATTCACAAGATTTTACCTGAATAACATTAGCAATAGCTAAAATGCCAATCAGTCATAGTTTATAATATTTTATTGTAGAGGTTTAGTCTCCAAATCCAAACAAAGATGGCTATTTGATAACCAAACATCTACAGCTTTTTTGCACAAATTATTGAGGATTAGTAAAACAATATTAATAGACTATCTGTTCCCCAAAATTATAGAATACTTAATCATGCAGATGTTACGATAGCAATCCTAAATACGGAGCTATTTCATTCTAGAATCAAGCGAGAATTTTACTAGCTTTTAGAGATTGGTTGATATAACTTTCAATCCTGGAAAAGGCATATTTTTTGTTAATTCATAAAAAGTCATAAATTAGAACAAAATAGCCTTGTATAAATATCTTATAACAAATCAAAAAGTAAAAAAAAACTGAAAATCCTACCTGTTCTCTATTCCCTGCTCCCTAAAAGCAATAAGATTTTGTACAGGGCTCAAATAGGATTGCTATATATTTCATATTTAATCTTGATTTTGCAAAATATGGCGATGAAAAAATATATAATTCTTAGACTATTTATTTTGTTCTTGATCTTAGGTAGTTTATTTCTGGGATTATCGTTAATAATTCAAAATAGCTCACCTTCTGAACAAGCAAAAATATTAGAGGCAGTTTACAAAAAAGGCAATTATCTTGAAGCAATAATTTGGTTTGTTTTTGCAGGTGCTTTTGCTATATCTGCGATTAAAAATACTCATTTAGTTCGCTTGCATAGAATAATTGCAACATTTACATTCTTACTATTTGGCTTATCCGATATTGTTGAGGTACAAACAGGTAGTTGGTGGCATCCTTGGTGGTTATTTCTTTGGAAAAGTTTATGTGTTTTATCAATGTTTTGTTTGCTCATCTTTTATTTTAAAATTAGGAAAAATTGATTTTATCACATAAATTACCCTGACAAATGATAATTTATGAATTACCCCTAAATCGTTAAAGGGCTATTTCATTCTAAACTATCCCATTTTATGTATTGACAAAATAGCTTATTTCTTACTCAATAAAATATATTTTTTTCCATCTGAAACCAAGTAAATTCATACTCAACATCTAGAATGAAATAACCCTGATAATTTGTAAGCATTCAGCCGTCAGCTTTCAGCTTTCAGCGTTCCTTGTTTGTTGTATTTGGAGGAGGAATTAGGATTGAGGTAGTGCAAGAATTAAAAGTCTGGATCAAAGTAAAATCATTAGCTATACTTTAGCTATTTATATTGACTTTTATTGCTGATAGCTGATTGCTAATAGCTGAATGCTTACGATAATTTTAGATAAAGTCAAAATCATTACTAACAAATAAAATCTTGCTCCTTTTCCCAATAATCAGGAGCAAGATAGTCGATATATTTAATTTATTCCCTACTCTCTACTTACTTCACATAATTAGTAGTATTAGTAGTAGTCTCTTGAAGTTATCTGATAAATCTAAAATCAAAAATAAAAAGTAAATTACAAATAGTTCAATGATGAAATTAAAAAGATTAGGCCATGTAGCCATTTGTGTCCAAGATATTGACAAAGCAGTGGAGTTCTATAAAAATCTGGGCATGGAAATAGCCTGGCAAGATACCGACTGGGCATACTTAAAAGCTGGTGATGATGGACTAGCACTTTTGAGTCCTGGATACGACCAAGCTGGGCCACATTTCGGATTTGTGTTTAGCGATCGCTCAGAAATGGAAACAGCATACGAACAGCTCAAATCTCTAGAAGTCCAAGTTTCTCCCATTCACGAACACCGAGATGGTACAGCTTCTTTCTATGGTAGAGACTTAGATGGTAATTGGTTTGAGTATTTATACGAACCTGTAGCCGTAGTTCATAGTTAGAGGCTAATTTTAGATATTGATTATAAAGCGGGTTTTGACAATAATCTATTTCTCAATCCGCTCTTAGCAAATTTTGCCGATTACTATGAAAACTTCAGTTTATGCAGAGATTCCCCTGAAGTAGATGTATAGAAGTAAGAATATTCTAAAGTTTAAATTAGCTGAATATTAAAATATGACCCAGAAATTAGTTTTAAGAAATAGCCGAAAATCTCCATTCTCGCCTTGGAAAAATCTGGACTGGTCTTTACTCCTTGTCTATATAGCAATGACCTTCTTTGGTGGAATTATGATCCAAAGTGTAGAAAGAAACCAGGGACTAACAGATTGGTGGCAACATTGGATTACTGGAGGTGTGGGCTTATTTTTAGCCTTAATTATTGCTAGTTGTCGTTATGAACTCTTAGTTAATTGGAAATGGGTAATTTATATTTTAACTAATCTTTCTTTGTTGGCTGTACAAGTAATAGGTACTTCAGCTTTAGGAGCGCAACGATGGATTAATGTTGCTGGTTTCCATGTTCAACCATCAGAATTTGCCAAAGTTGGAGTGATTATTACCTTAGCAGCAATACTATCATCTCAGACAAAGGTAAAATTCTTGGACTTTGTTAAAGCTTTAGTTATTACAGCAGTACCTTGGTTATTAGTTTTCTTAGAACCCAACTTAGGAACTTCCCTAGTCTTTGGCTCTATTACTATGATTATGCTTTACTGGGGTAATGTAAATCCTGGTTGGTTAATACTGCTTGTTTCTCCGATTTTCTCAGCCATAATTTACAGTATTTATTTTCCTGCTTGGGTTGCTTGGATAACTTTGATGGCCTTCATTGCTTTTCGGACTTTACCTTGGGGTTGGTTGTGGGCTCCCGTCGCTGGGGGAATTAATATTGCTTCTGGAAATCTTGCCCAAATCTTATGGAATGTGCTGAAAGACTATCAAAAAGACAGATTAACAGGATTTCTCAATCCAGAACAAGACCCCCTGGGTACAGGATATCATCTGATTCAATCTCGAATTGCGATTGGTTCTGGACAACTTTTTGGTAGGGGACTATACGAAGGTACTCAGACTCAACTGAGTTTTATCCCCGAACAACATACAGATTTTATTTTCTCAGCTATTGGCGAAGAGTTAGGTTTTGTCGGTTGTCTGCTAGTGCTTTTGGCCTTTTGGTTTATTTGTCTACGTTTAGTTATTATTGCCCAGACTGCTAAAGATAATTTTGGTTCTCTCATCGCGATTGGAGTATTATCAATGTTAATATTCCAAGTTTTTGTGAATATTGGGATGAATATTGGTCTAGCTCCTGTGACTGGTATCCCTCTACCTTTACTTAGTTATGGGCGATCGGCTTTGTTAAGTAATTTTATTGCTCTAGGGTTGGTAGAGTCCGTTGCTAATTATAGACCTAGGCAGAGAATTTAAAATGGTAGAGAGAGTTTAGGGGGTGTCGAAGGTGTGGGGAGTGTTGGAAGTGTGGGAAGCACAGGATATTAAGAAACTATAGGGTTTTCAATAATTGATAATTGATAATGGATAATTGATAATTACCCCTTCTTGAAAGAAGGGGATTGGCGCTCTTTGGAAATTTTTTTGATTTATCCCCTTGTAGAGCGACAGCTCGCGGCACAGCCAAGGGGAGGCTTTAAACCTTAATTGTTGAATGAATAATTAATTATTGACGCTTCAACTCTTAATTATTAACTATTA
>JBFRWR010000185.1:0-9249 GCA_051439685.1 Trichodesmium sp. | reverse complement strand
CGCGTTACCCCAAAATACTCACTTTTTCAGCAATTTCAACTGAAAAGCTGGTACTTTTTCCCGACTTAAAAAGGGCAATACCTTGAGCTGTAAATGCTTTGAGATTTAATCAGCAGAGCAATAATTACACCTACTCCCTATTCCCTATTCCCTATTCCCTATTCCCTATTCCCTATTTAATATTAACCATCAGTTCGCATCCATTTAAACACAGAAGAAATTGCTTTATCCAAGAAATTATTAGGTCTTTCTTTAAGTAATTTTTCTTGTGCTAAATCTCTTTCTAACTCTAATTCAGCAATTAATTTTTCTCCTTCCTGTTCCCGAATTAAAGGAATGAAATAATCATGGGCTAATTGATAATTATTTTCTGAAAAATCTGGTAGTAATAAAACAAGTCCAGAGGCAACTAATACATCTAATACTACATCTAGTTTATTGCTTTTGGTTAATAAATTGGATGCTAATTGAGGACGATTTTTTAGAGTACGAGTACCATTTTTATTGGTTAATAAATATAAGACGAGTATAGCGGTCTGTTCATTGATAAAACCACAATCTTTAATGGCTGTATCTAAAAATTTTGTCTTTAATATTTGGAGTCGATTTTCTCCTAGCTGATGGTATTTTTCAAGAGTTGAAATTTCTTCTGTTTGTAGTTGAGTACCTACTACTTGTAATTCAATTGGAGTAACTGTATTATCTGCTGCACTTAAATCTTTTACTATTTGAGAAATTAAATCTTCTTCCCAATTTAATTGAGCAATATCCGTTAAATTTTTAATAATTTGTTGACAGTGGTTTGGCTCAAAATTACTTATGTAGTAAAGAGTTTCCTTAGATAAAATTTCATGGTTAATGACTGCCTCTAAATTGGTTTGGCGATCGCATTCTAATAAATAATGTAAATAATCTGTTTGAATGGATAAAATTACTTTGACAGAATCTATACTTAAACAGTGATGCAAAAATTGATAAAGTGGCAGTCTTTGATTTATGTTGGGACAAACAGTAAAAAACTCTTCAAACTGGTCTAAAATTAATACCTTTAAATTATTAGTTTCATTGTTGTTTTGCAATGTCTCTAGTACATATTCCAGATTCCAAGTTGTGGGGTCAGGATTTCTAATCCAGTCTGTATATATTCGTAATGGTATAGGTAGAATTTCTTGATTTTCCTCTAATTTTTCTTCAAGAAAAGCAGGTATTAAACCTCCATTAATTAAAGAACTTTTACCCACACCAGATGCACCATACATAACTATTAGTTTATGGTCTTTACTTTTAATTCTTGCTACTAATTTATTAATATCTTCTAAGCGACCCGAAGCTTCTATTTCTCTAGAAATTGTAAGATTACCATCAGAATTTTGTTGTGCTTGTAATGGATTTATGCCGACAAAAGGTTTTAACCCATACTTATACTCAATTTTTGATTTTTCTTCTTTAATTCTCGCAGCTTTTACATATTTATCTTGTTCAAAATATAGTTTTATTAATGCTTTTAAGATAGAGATATAAGATTCTAAATCATTTTGCGGTTTAGTTTGTCGCCTTGCTTTTTCTAGTTGCTGAACAGTAGCTTGCCACTCATTAAAACTGTTTTGAGATTCAGCTAAAATTGACAAATAAGAACTTTGATCCTGTGCAAATTCTAGAGTATCTGTCATAGACTGATTTTGAATAGCAACTGCTAACTCTGCTAATTGGCTAGCATGAGCCCATTTTGATTCGTGCATTGCTGCTTTGGCTAAAAATCCGTAATCTTCAGCAATTTGTTCTTCTTTACCATAAGTTAGATGCAAATCTAAAGCTTTTTGGGCAAGATTATATAAGTCACTCCATGCTTCTAATTTTTGTAAAACTTCACCTTTTTTACTAATAAATTTTGCTACTAATTCTTGCCGATCTACTTGAGCAAATAAGTCTAAACTTTGCTGAAAATTATTTTCTGCTAGCTGCCAATAATTATTTTTTTGTTTGGGTTGGCTCTGGAAATTACCTAGACTATCGTAACATAATCCTATATGAAATAAGACTGTTGCTAATTTTTCTAGCTGTTCATTTATTTGTAAAGTTTCTACTTCTCCTGGTAATATCTTTGTGGTATTTTGCCAGATTTCTCGGCTATTTTGAAAATGTTTGAGTGCTGACTCTATTTGATTATTAGCATAATTATCTCTACCAGTAATAAAATCTAGATTTGCTGTTTGTAGAGATGATAAATCCTCGTTGTTGTAGTTGGTTTGCAAAAATTTAATTGCTGTTCCTAACTGTTGACTTTCTGCAAAAGTGAGAATATCTGAGTTATTTTGAAGCTGAAGAATATTAGGGTCTAAAATTTTATCCAATATTTTCTGGGCACAATTGTCAATGATATTAATAGCTGTTTGAGAGTTGCTGGGAGTTCCATTTTCTGCTTGATTGTTATCTGTCATAGCTAAGATTATTAACTTTTAGTAATAGGTGAAATAGTCTTGATTGATAAATATCAATTTTGGGAGTTAGTTTCAAGGTTAATTTATTTTACCACTTCTGATGATTATTAAGTAAACTTCATTAATTAATGGATAATGGATAATGGATAATTGATAATTGATAATGAATAATTACCTATTTAATATCAAGTCTCATTAATTAGCCATAATAAAAATGTTCTTCTCTCAAGCGCGAGAATATTTTGTCAATTTCTTTCTACTCCCTACTCCCTACTCCCTACTCCCAAAACAAAGAAATTTTGAACCTCACGCTTTTTGGTAATTGCTATATTAATCCCTAAATATGAGCTAAAGGTAATAATAAACGACTCTCTACTAAATTACTATCTCGCAAAAATAACTCAAAATCTCCTCCCATTTGTTGAATGACTCGGCGACAGATAATTAAATGCTTACCTGGAGGAGCCACTAAAGGAGATGGTTCTAATATATCTGGAGTCGAACCTGCATTAAATTCTGCAATTAATTCACGACTAATACTTCCCTGATCGAGAATAGAAATCTCTAGCCATTCTTCATCTAAATTTTTACATTTTATATCTATTTTTCCTCCTGTTTGAGAACGACGACACGCACTAATTAACAACTCATAAACGACTAATTCTAATTTAATACTATCTCCATAAATACTTAAATTCCCTTCTCGGTTAACCTCTAATTGGAGTTGCCTTTTTTTAACTTGAGCATCAATGCGAGTTAGCGATCGCCTTAATAAATTAGCTACAGATACAACGTCATAATTAGCCTGTAAACGCCATTTTTCTTGTTTCAATAATGAGGTAGTAGATGATAATACATTACCAATTTGTCTTAATAATTGCTGATAACGTAGATTTGCTAAAACATCTTTTTGTTGAGTAACATTCTCTGATGGAATATGATTTAACTCACTTAACTGTTTAAAACCAGAACCGACAGTCCGGTATAGCTCTTCTAAACGCCTTTGTTTATACCAATTCAACCATTCTAATTCTTCTCGCTGAGATTCTAAAGTAGTTTTGACAATTAAATGACGACGTGACCAAGCAAACTGAGTCACTATAGTAGTTAGCAAATTTTGCAAAGTTTGAGCTGGAGAATGCTGGGTAACTTCTGTGTTTTGCCATAAAATACCGTGAGCATCTGCTAATAATAATATACCTGTTGGTTGATGTTCAGCAGCAGTACGCAAAGCAGTTACGATCAGTTGACCACTATCAAGAATATTTAGCCACCGCAAAGTTTTAGCTGGTATATCACTGATATTCAAATGTAACCATTTATTGGTAGCAATTATTTGTTGTATCCAAGTATCGGTGCGAACTGGGATGGAAATTTTGTCAGTGCTAGTAATGCTACCCTCTGCATAATTATAACTCATAATTCTGCCTGTTTGTGACAATGGATACCAGGTAACTAGAGCAATTAAAGGCAGATTTTGTTGATTGACATCTGCTATTTCCATAATTGCTTGAGCAATAAATTTGAGAAAATTATGTTCGAGATGATCTAGGGATAAATTCTCTAGTACACTTTGTTCTGCTACTGGGGCTAAATTTTTAACTTCTTGTAAGAATGTAGAGTTAGAAGAATTAATTAAGACTTTCGTGGTATTTCCCAGTATTGTTGTTGGTTGCAACAAAGCCAAAGCAGACTGAAGATATTGAAGATATTGCTGTTGCTGATGGATTTGCTGATTAGTATATTTTTGATGTAGGATAAAACCTAACTGTTGACTAGCAATTTGTACTAATTCTCGCTCATTACGATTCCAAGTACGAGGAGTTTCATAACCAATAATTATTATGCTTTCAGGCTGATTATACTTGATTTCTTGATTTTCTGCAATTGATTCTTCTTGCTCATGTTGCCTAATTCCTCCTGTACTGCACAACATCAGAGACCGCACTCCTAATTTCTCAAAATCTTCCTGCCAACTTTTCAGTATGTGATTTTCTGACCAATTTTCAATTCCGATTACTTCTGTATTTTGACTTAGCAGTATTAATTCCTCTTTACTCAGACGAGGTAGAGGGTTTGTGACTATTCGACTTTGAATAAAATGATTTTGATAAATGACTTCAAACTGTTCTCCATTGCGCACCGCTAACATAAAATACTTAGCACTTAAACGTTGAGATAATTTATCTGCAGTTGTTTTTAAAGTTTCAACCCAGTCCTCATCACCATAAATAGCGCGAGTTATACCTGCAGTCAAAGTCTGATCTAGTTTGACTTGGCGAATTTTGTCTTCCATGTCTGAGAGAGGAGAAGTTAAAGCAACCAGTTGTCCTACTCCCAGCAAATAGTTTTTTTCGTCATCTTGCCATAAACGATGATGTTGTTCTTCTACAGCGATAAACCCTAATAATTCATCTTCCAATATAATAGGCGCTACCAATACACAACAAGCTCTAATTTGTTCAAGTAGTCCCTGAGCAATATCACTTTCTACAGCACTATAATATTCTCCAATACAAACAATTTGCCCTTTTGCCAATGTTTGATAAAATTCTCCTAAATCTTGTAATGTAATCCCAGAAGCAGGACGTTTGATGTTAGTCCATTCTACAATTACTTGACGGTTACTAGCACGACGCCAAAAGTAGCGTCCGTGGGGATAATACCAGTAAATATTTGTGCGGGATGGCTGTAAAAATTTATGAGTTATGTCTACAAATGTTTCTAGACGTTGATCTAAAGTTGTTAGCCCTCCTATTTGAGATAGTAATGAGAGCATGGGTTCATCAGGTCGTTTTACCTGTTCGTTTTGCCATTCTTTTTCTATCTTGTCTAATGTTTGACCGAGTTCTCCCCAAATTAAAGATAGTAGCGCTTTTTCTCCTGAATCTAGAGATATTCCCCAATCTTGAGCGCCTAATAAGACAACCCCGAAACATTTTTCTCTGTAAGATATAGGGAATAAAATCGTACCTTTAATCTGATAAGGTTGAGATATTTTTATCCATTCTCCTACTTGATTTTCAGCTCTTAAGTCAGCAATTTTAATTGTTGTCCCTTCCATTAATACTTGTTCTAATACATCTCCATCGCTAATGGTAAATTTGTGTTTGAGAATAGAAATTTCACCATTAGGAGTGATCCCTCCCTTGCCAACTATTTTATTTCCTAAGCGATCGTATAAACCTACCCAAATCAAACAAAAGTTCAATTCTGATTGTAAATAAATTACAATTTTTTTGATAATTAAATCTATATCTTCTTCTTCTCTAATTGTTCTAATTATAGTTTCTAAATCAATTAAATTATAATAATTATCTTGAGATTTTTTATTTTTGAACATATATAAATTATCCTCCTAATTTTAATCTTCTACCTACTTATAATTTTTTTTGATATAATTTTTAATTGTGCAGTTCTGTAATCCACTAGATCAAAAAATTAACTAGATGGTTATTTGTTGATTTTTATTTAATTTTTAGTTGTTAATTATTGCTCTGCTGATTAAATATCAAAGTATTGACTGATAAAGGTATTGGCCTTTTTGGGTCTGGGAAAAGTGCCAGGTTTTCGGTATAAAAAGCTGAAAAAGTGAGGATTTGAGGCCGACTATGGCAGAAAAATTAAGGGATAATTTGCCGACGACCTCCTCGCTCATTTCCCATTTCTCCTGACTCTTAACTCTTCCCTATTCCCTATTCCCTACCTCAACAAAAAGACTTTGCATAAGCAAACCCTAATTATCAAATACGATTGAGAATCAAATGTTAAATATTTACCGTTCCTTGATACTTCCAATTATATTTTCTGGATTAAAAGCCGACCCAGAATGGGTACATAACCGAGTCCTAAATATACTCAATTTGATGGATACTCACTCCTCCAATCAAGCAATAAGTACAATTAAAATAATGATGGAGAAATCCTTTTGTTTGAAAGATAACCGACTAGAACAAACTTTATGGGGATTAAACTTTAAAAATCCTGTGGGTTTAGCAGCAGGATATGATAAGGATGGCATGGCCATTAATTCCTGGCCAAGATTAGGTTTTGGATTTGCTGAACTCGGTACAGTTACTTTCCATGAACAACCAGGAAATCCTCAACCAAGATTATTTCGTTTACCAATAGATCGGGCTGTTTTGAACCGAATGGGATTTAATAATCAAGGGGCTGCTGCTTTGGCTATCAAATTACAAAGTCAAGGAAAAACTAATCTAGAAAATTTAAGTATACAAGATAATAATTTTGTTCTTCCTCCTGATTTTTTTCCTTATGGTATAAATATTGGTAAATCTAAGATAACACCTTTAGCAGCAGCAGCAACCGATTATTTCGATAGTTTTCGATTATTAAAGGATTGGGGAGATTATTTTGTTGTTAATGTATCTTCCCCTAATACTCCTGGGTTACGTTCTCTGCAAAATGCTGAGAGTCTAAGTAAAATATTAGCAGTTTTACAAGCAGAAAACCAAGGCATGAAACCTATTTTAGTGAAGATTGCCCCTGATTTAGAAAATGAAGATATTATCTCAATTTTAGACCTAATTAAACAATATCAAATATCTGGTATAATTGCTACAAATACAACTATTAGTCGTGAGGGTTTAACAACAAAAATTATTGGTAAAACAGGTAAATCAATAACTGAGGAAGCGGGTGGTATAAGTGGGAGACCATTAACTCCAAGAGCAACAGAAATAATTAAATTTATCTGGCAAGAAACTGAGGGAAAATTACCAATTATTGGAGTAGGTGGAATATTTACTCCTGAAGATGCTTGGGATAAAATTACTGCTGGTGCCAGTTTAATTCAAGTTTACACAGGATGGGTATATCAAGGACCAGGAATGGTTAAACAAATTCTTCAAGGATTAGGGAAAAAGTTAGATGAAACAGGGCTAAGTTCTATTTCTGAAGCAGTTGGTTTAGCAAATAAATAAGTTTTCACTTGGAAAAATGCTAAATTAATTTTGCACAGGTACTTATTCTGGGGATTTTGTCTCCTTTCCCTAAGCAAAGATGAGATTTGGAAACCAAACCCCTACAGTGTTTTTTCCCGCCGACTTACTTAGTATAGATAATTTCAATAATTAATCATTAGACATCTCCGGAAAAGAGGGAGTAGGGAGCAGGGGAGAAGAATTAATAATTTCTTCGTATGGGATTGATTTTATTTTTAATTATCGGATATGTCTATTTAAGAAAAACCTCATTTCTCAGAAATGATTCCTAATTGCTATGATTTTTATTATTGCTAATTAATCAGACTTGATCTTACAATATGAAAAAATCTCTAAAAATTATTTTTTTCTAATTAAATTTTGCTTATGTCACCCAACTTTTTGCTACTCAACAAACGATTGATTTTTTGGCTGTTAATATTAACAATAATATTAATCCCCTTGGTTTTAAATTTTTATGTCAGACTAACTACAAATAAATATCGCTATCAAAACTCTGAAGAAATTCCGACTAAACCTATTGCCATAGTTTTTGGGGCAGGAGTTTGGGAAGATGGGACTCCTACACCAATGTTAGCCGATCGAGTAGAAGGGGCGGTTAATTTATATAATATTGGTAGTATTAAAAAGATTTTAATGACTGGAGACAATAGTACCCCTGATTATAATGAGGTTAAAGCTATGCAAGAATATGCGATTAATCGTGGTGTATCTATTGAGGATATTACTTTAGATTATGCTGGTTTTAGCACTTATGAAAGTTGTTACCGCGCTCAAGCAATTTTTGGGATTACTCAAGCAATTTTAGTAACTCAAAACTATCATTTACCTCGTGCAGTTTATACTTGTCGTCAATTAGGAATAGATGCTATGGGTTTCGGTAGAAAAGATTGGGGGAAATATAGAAATGATTCAATGAGACGCTATTCTTTCCGGGAATTTTTGGCAGTATTAAAAGCATTATGGGAAGTCCATATTACTCGCCCTCAACCAACTTTTTTAGGACCTTTTGAAGGAATAAGTTAATAATTAATAATGGATAATGGATAATGGATAATTGACAGCATCTTATCAACAATATCTCTAATTATCTCTATTCAAAAGGAGAGGCTTTATACCTTAAAATTTCAATAATATAAACTGTATTTCGCTCAAGTTTTTCAGATTGATTTTTTGATTAGTTTTCATAGGAGAAAAAAAATGGTTCTTTATCTAGATTCAGCAATAGTAACCGAAGCAAGAGTTGCCAGTAAATTTGGTTGGATATCTGGTGTCACAACTAGCCCAACTCTGTTAGCAAAAAGTGATTTATCTCCAGAAGCAACATTCAAAGAACTTACAGAAATTGTTTCTGGAGAATTATACTATCAACTTACTGCTACTAATTTTGATGACATGATGGCAGAAGCAAAAGCAGCATCGAAACTAATAGGTAAGAAAATAGTGCTGAAAATTCCGGCGACTGCAATTGGTTTTCAAGCAGTATCTCATCTGTCTAGAGAATTTGATTGCTCGGTAACTGGAATATATCATCCTGCTCAAGCAGTGATAGCTGTAGAAACAGGTGCTAAATATGCGATCGCCTACGTTCACCGAGCGACTAGACTATTGGGGGATGGTTTAAAGTTGGTGCGAGAGATGGCGCAGATAGTTGAGGGTAGCGCTACAGAAATTTTAGCAGCAAGTATCAAATCTCCTGATGAAGCTGTGGCAACTTTATTAGCGGGTGCAGATCATTTGACATTGCCATTTTCTGTTTTGCAGGCAATGACTATTCACAGTTTATCAGAACAAACTTTTAAAGAATTTAATGAAAAAGGAAAGGGAATTATGTATTAGTTGGTAAT
>JBFRWR010000184.1:0-8266 GCA_051439685.1 Trichodesmium sp. | reverse complement strand
AATACTACCCTTCTGTTTGGAAACATCTACTAAATTGTTAAACTAAGCCAGGCAAGTTACCTTACCCGACTCGTCTTCAGAACCTCTAGTTGAGACTTTCACCTCATCCGGCTCCTCTCTTAAACGTCCCTTTTCATGGGTACATCCTGCTTGCAGGTTAACATATCGTCAATCCATATATAGTTATCAGCTTGGTACTGTGGCTTAAATTTTGGATATGTTTTATTATCTAAAGCAGTTTTAGTATCGTGGCAGTGTCGGTGCAACAACTGTTTATTTTTAAGTGTGTTGTCACCACCTTTAGACCTTGGTTTTATATGGTCAACTTCCATAAGGTCATTTGACCTAAAAGTTAGTCCGCATTCAGGCGCATTTATTCTTTTGCCGTTTCAACAGCGTCGTGACTTCTTTCCTTACGCCTGGATGTTTGCCGATTCTGCTACTCCAATAAGTCCAATCGCCGTCTAATGGGGATTTATTACCTTTTACTTTGATGTGCCTTACAGTGGGTACGTCGGCTCGAAAGCTTTTTTACCCAATCCTACTCTCCCTAAGACCTACGTCCAAAGCGTAGATTGACCTTGAATGGCGCACCTTCGATTTCGACCTATATTCGAATGTGTCTTAAGGAGGTTTCCTCGTTCCCTTATTCCTTGATTACGACTGCCACAGGTGGGGCAAAATCTCCCGAAGGGTTCGGTATGGTTGCTGAGATAGACTCTAAAATATCTACGTCCATTGACCCTCTGGCTTTCGCCCTACATTCCATAGCTACCTTTGGAATGGTCTTTAGTAACGAGAGTTTGATTACCTTCCTATTCGTCCACTTGTCAGCCTTTGCTTGCGGTATCGTTCCTAGGTAACTGGTATTTTCCCGCTTTTAAACCAGCTTCACGGATTGATGTTCAGTCGCTACCGTGTGGTCTATGCTGTCAACCCAACAACAAGGCGGATGGAATTTCACCACCAAGGTAATAAGAGTTTTCCAGTAGCCAGATATTTAACCTCCTTTAAGATTGGCTTTGGAAGGCCATTTATACCTAGTTTCCTAGTTTAGTGGCCAACGAGTCGCACCATTCCCCCAATAATATCTCCCACGCGATCGACAAAATCCGGCCCCAAAGGAATCAATCCATCAAAACAAACTAAAGCAACCATTCGCATTAAAGAAGGACCACTATATTCTTCTGCCAAAGCTGCGGAAAAATCCCCTAAACTATCCATTGTTGGCATTCCATTTAATTTGCAGAAAGCCACTAACTCCGCTACTATTTTGATAGCTAAATCCATTGCTTGAGTTGTATCTGCTGATGGGGTTAACTTATTTAGGAAACCGAGGAAAGAAATTTTTTCACCAATTTTATTTGCCATTGCTGCAGCGCCAAGAGCAGCATCAGCTTTATCTAAAGCTTGGTAAGTCCAGATGGCATCTTGATAACCTTGAGACTCATCATTATATATCCACAAAGCACGTTCGCTAATTTTTTGAATTGTTTTGGACTTTTCTTCCCCAGTAATTTCCCGCACTGTATTCTCAAAACCAACTAAATTATTCCATTCACCGGGAACTACGAAATCTAAGGCGCGTAATGCTGAAACTGTAATCCCACCTGTGGGTAGGTCATTAACTAATTTGATAATTGAATCGCTCATAATTTATCTTTGTGTATTAGTTTTTTCTCCATCACAACTTTGAGTTGTTCCGGAGGTGATATTTTCATCCTATTTGCAATCTTATCAAGTCATTTCAGTTAATGGCGTTGGTGAATGATTGTATGATTTTTAGGAGTCAGGAGTCAGGAGTCAGGAGTCAGAATTCAGGAGGTAGAAAGGAGTTTTTCGGTGACGACCGCGAGGCAGAAATAGGTATAATTTGCACTCTTGTGTTGGCTTAAAATCTACCGCTAGTGGAATTTCATATCAAATCAAATCCGGTTGAATACTTACCATATAGTTGGGAGTGTGGGGAGTGTGGGGAACTCCAATATTCAAGTCTAGTTATGAACATATATTATATAACCGGATTCTATATCATAGAATATTTCACCAACGCCCAGTTAATATAGTCATTCTGAATAATACCATTTATCAAAAACTTTTCTACATTAACAAAGACTTTTTCAGGAAATCCTAGTTATAGAAGCGATCGCTCAGATGTCAAAAAAAAATCATCCTGTGAAGCACCAAAAAAATAGGGGGATGAGAAATTTATAAAAATTATAGCGCAGGGAACAGCTCATCTGGCAACAGGGGGAATAAATTGCCGAGAATATAAGACTTTGAGCTGCTTGGCCCCTAACGCAATTTGTAAATATACCAGCGCTCATTGCTATATAAAAGCGATAGAACTCCGTTCCGCTTAACGACCGCTCAAATTTAGACAAAAATATCATCTTGTGAAGCTCTCACAAAAAAAATCAGCGATAGAATAGAAAGGTTTTGCCCTTGCATCCTCCCAAAAATTATGATACTATATATTTTTATGGGTTAACTCGTCTATACGCATGATTTTTTGTTCAACACAAAAACAATATTGTTTCTTCCCACAGTTCCGAAACTTATTTAACAGGGTGGTAACTCTAAAGG
Source organism: Trichodesmium sp. (assembly GCA_051439685.1). Classification (GTDB taxonomy): domain Bacteria; phylum Cyanobacteriota; class Cyanobacteriia; order Cyanobacteriales; family Microcoleaceae; genus Trichodesmium. The sequence goes on along the minus strand of JBFRWR010000184.1, from coordinate 5,680 downwards.
TATTTGCCCTAACAAACCCTTGCGAAAATCATCCAAAATTCGTCTAGCAGTACGCTCAACATCTCCTTGATGAATCTGATTTGCTACCTCATGTAAATAACTTTCACCTGTATAATTATTAGCTTTTAAGCCATAACGAGAATCCAAACAAGAAGCAGAAACAAAACCATTACTATCAACCTCCAGAGACATCAAAAAATCAATTAGACTAGCAGCTATAATTTGATTATCATAAGCAGCATCGCCAATATCCTCACAAATAGCCAACTTAACCGCATCCTCTTCATTTTTAATTCTACTAGGAATTACACCAGGAGCATCCAACAATTCAATCTCATCAGAAATGCGTACCCATCTCAATTGTTTAGTCACACCAGCACGTCGCGCACTCTCAACAACCTTTCTCTTCAAAAGTCTATTAATCAGAGCAGACTTACCAACATTAGGAAAACCAATAACCACAGCACGGACAGGACGTGGCAACATTCCGCGATCGCGCCTCCTTTTATTAACAGAACTACCTGCTTCCCTGGTTGCTTTGGCCAAATACTTTACTCCATCACCCAACCGAGCATTAGTAAAATAAGGTACTTGTCCCTCACCTTCAAACCATTCCTGCCATTTTTTCATCAGCTCTGGAGGTATCATATCCATCCGATTTAATACCAAAACTCGTGCTTTAGTACCCACCCACTCAGATACCTGTGGATGGTTAGTAGTTAGTGGAATACGAGCATCTCGAACCTCCAGAACCACATCAACCCGTTTCAGTTGTTCTTTCAGATTTCGTTCGGCCTTCGCAATATGGCCAGGATACCATTGAATAGTCATTTCAGTTATCAATTGTCAAATAAATTTAGCTGAATCGCCGAGAAGCCTAACACCATAATATGCAGATTTGGCGACCAGATGAATCAGCAGCAAATTGAATGGGTTCAATGTCTATTCAATTTGCAAACGTCCCAGCAGAAGCTTTCGCTCTGGTTGAAAAACTTGTATTATTATTTTGCAATAACCCTGTAAATTTTCCACCATGCGGACTGCCTACCAATATAAATTAAGGCCAAAAAAAGACCAAATAGCCACAATAGAAATGTGGTTGGAATTATTGGGTCGGCAGTACAACTATCGGTTAGGTGAAAGATTCTCATGGTGGTCAGAAAACCGTTGTTCAGTTAACGCCTGCCCCTTGGTGATGCCAATTCCAAGACTCAGGGATAATCCAGATTATTATTCTCAGAAAAAAGATTTGGTCAATACCAAAGACAAGTTTCCTGAGTACAAGCTGATTCATTCCCAGGTTTTGCAAGATTGCATAAAACGGGTAAAACTTGCCTTTGATAGATGGTGGAAAGCAGACAAAAATGGACAGAAATCAGGGAAGCCAAGGTTTAAGGGAAAAGGACGTTATCGCAGTTTTACTTATCCTCAGATCAAGCAAGACTGCATTCAAGAAAACAAGATAAACTTGCCCAAAATAGGCAATATCAAGTTTATTCAACATCGGCCGTTACCTGATGGTTTTAAAATTAAAACTGTAACTATTAGTCGTAAAGCTGATGGTTATTATGTGACTTTATCCCTAGAAGAAAAATCAGTTCCAGCTTTGACAAGTGAAGTTGAACCTACATTAAAAAATACTCTGGGAATTGATATGGGTTTGAAGGCATTCTTAGTAACAAGTGAAGGAGAATCTGTCCCCATCCCTCAATACTATCGAAAATCTCAGCAGCGATTAAAGACTCTACAGAAACGTTTATCCCGTAAAAAGAAAGGTAGTAAAAGATGGTTAAAAGCTGTGAAAGCTGTTGCCAAACAATATAAAAAGGTTGCCGATAAACGTAAAGATTTTCATTTTAAAACAGCCAATGAATTGTTATTAAAAGCTGAAGTTATTGCCCATGAAAACTTAAATATTAAAGGGTTAGCAAAGACCCGTTTGAGTAAATCAATTAATGACGCTGGATGGGGCCAATTCCTGTCTATTTTGACTATCAAAGCCGGAAATGCTGGACAGAAAACTATAGCAGTGAACCCCAAAAATACTAGCCAAGATTGCTCAAAGTGTGGGGAAACAGTTCCCAAAGAATTAAACATACGAACTCATTCTTGTCCACATTGCGGCATAGTAATAGACCGCGACTTAAATGCGGCGATAAATATAAAAAATAGGGCGACAGGGCATTTCGTCCTTAAAGCTCGTGGAGCCCGATGCAATGGCAGGGCAGCGAAACGAGAAGCCTACACTAAGCTGGCGCTATAGTGTGGGAGTATGTCACATGTAGCATCGTAATTGTGATTGAGGGAAATCTTGTATGCAAATTACCAATACGATTCATTTCCGAAACCTAAAAGGAGATATTTTTGGCGGGTTGACTGCTGCAGTGGTGGCCTTACCAATGGCACTAGCTTTCGGAATTGCTTCTGGAGCTGGTGCTGCAGCAGGGTTATGGGGAGCAATCTTAGTCGGATTTTTTGCCGCTTTATTTGGTGGTACTCCTAGTCTAATTTCTGAACCCACTGGACCGATGACTGTAATTGTCACTGCTGTGATTGCCGAATTAATGGCCCGAAATCCTGAAAGTGGTCTGGCAATGGCCTTTACCGTAGTGATGATGGCTGGTATCTTTCAAATCCTATTTGGAGTCCTGCGATTAGGGAAGTATATTACGATGCTTCCTTATAACGTCATTTCTGGTTTTATGACAGGAATTGGCGTAATTCTGATTTTTTTGCAAATTGCTCCATTTATCGGTCAAGAAACCCCTCCTGGTGGAGTAATTGGTGTGATTAAGGCTTTCCCTAATTTGATTACCAATATTAATCCATGGGAAACGTTGTTAGGGTTAATGACTCTAGGAATTTTGTTCTTTTGTCCCATCAAACTCAAAAAGTTAGTTCCTCCCCAACTGGTAGCTTTGGTAATTGGTACGGCGATTTCTTTGATTTTCTTTGGAAACATGGAAATTCGGACGATCGCTACAATTGGAGAAATTACCCCCGGTTTGCCACAAGTGCAAATGCCTACATTTACCGCTGAAAATTTACGGTTAATGTTTGTGAATGCCATGGTTTTGGGTATGGTGGGTTCTATTGATTGTCTATTAACTTGTTTGGTGTCAGATAGTTTGACGAGAACTGAACATAAATCTAATAAGGAATTAATTAGTCAAGGGGTAGCGAATTTAATTACTGGTTTATGTGGTGGAATTGCTGGTTCTGGAGCCACAACGGCAACTGTAGTTAGTATCCAAGCGGGGGGACGTACAGCTTTATCTGGAATTAGTCGTGCTTTAGCTCTATTGATTGTTGTGTTATGGGCGGCACCTTTAACTTCTGGAATTCCTCTAGCTGTATTAGCAGGAATTGTCTTAAAGGTGGGAATTGATATTATTGATTGGGGTTTCCTCAAGCGGGTTCACAAAATTTCTTGGAAAGCTGCTGGAATTGTTTATAGTGTGGTACTACTCACAGTATTTGTGGATTTAATGGTGGCAGTTGCGGTGGGAGTTTTTATCGCCAATATTTTAACCATCGAACGTCTCGAAGAAATGCAATCTAATTCTGTCAAAGCGATTACTGATGCAGACGATAAAATCGTAATGACTGACGAAGAAAAGCAAATCTTGGAATTGGCAAATGGCCGAGTTTTGCTATTTCATTTGAGCGGGCCAATGATTTTTGGAGTAGCCAAAGCGATTTCCAGAGAACATGGTGCCATTAGTAATTATGATGTATTGATTGTGGATTTGAGTGAAGTGCCAATTCTAGGGGTAACTTCTTCTTTGGCGATTGAAAATGCTATTCAAGAGGCGATTGATGCGGGAAGAAATATAGTTATGGTTGGAGCAACTGGAAAGGTAAAACGTAGGTTAGAAAAGCTGGGAATTGCTGGCTTAATTCCAGAGAATTACTGGATGGGCGATCGCCTGACTGCACTTAAGGAAGGTTTACAAATAGTCAAACAAAAAGAAAGCTCTAGCTATGAAGATATGCAAAAACCTGCTTTTCCCAGTTCTTAATCCTATTTTTCTCATCGAAACCAGATTTTTCCAAGCTTTATTCGGTAAAGGGTCTCCCGTTATAATCTGGGATTTAACGGGGGGAAATTGCCGAGAGCAAATTAAACAGGTATCAATAATGAATAATGAATAATTAACAATTAATAATTAGGGTTTGCTGAAAAAGTCTTTTTGCTCTTGGTAGTAGTCAGTAGTCAGTAATCAGGAGAAACGGGGGATTACAGAGGATTTAGTTGAAATAATTGTCCCAAAATTGTTCTGCCCAACTCTTGCACAAAATTCTAGTTTTTTTGAGCAATCTTTACCGAAAAGCTGAAACTTTTTTTTCACTCCTTAAAGACTGAAACCAATATAGCAATCCGCGCATAGGTCGCGACAAATCAAAAGGTAGATAAAAAAGTTGAAACTCTTACCTTTTGCCTGTTGCCTGTTGCCTGTTGCCTAAAAAGCAGCAAGATTTTTGCCACGAATAAAATAGGATTGCTATATAAGTAAATACTTTGATAGTTAATCAGCAAGCCCTAATTATCAGAATTTAATTTAACTAACTAAACATCTAAATAATTAACAATTAATAGTTAATAATCATTATCCTTATTTCATTATTAATTATTCATTATTAATTATTCATTATTTAAGGAACTACTAAAATTGGACAAGGAGACAGATTAATAATCCGGTTACTGACACTATCAGTAGCTCCTTCCTCAGTCAAACCTCCTCGGGAGCCAATTACAATTAAATCAGCTTCAATATCATCAGCCACATCACAGATAGTAAAAGCAGGATGGCCTTCTCTTTGGACGGTTTCAGCTTCAATACCCTGTTGGGCAAACATAGATTTGGCCTCCTGTAACAGTTGAGTAACTGTTTCTGAAGAAGTCATTTCTGGGTGAAATGGCTCCTGGCCTTCTGAAACTACTTCCACTACTGATACTAATACCAGGCGAGCCTGATATGTTTTGACAATGTTAACAACTTTGTCCGCAGCTTCACGAGCTTCTCGGCTACGGTCTACAGGAAATAGAACTGTTTTAAACATAGAAATATATTTGGGGCACGGAGTCCGATAAAATGTTTACCGTGAACGAATTACTTTAACCTATATTCTATCTGTTTATGGGCCAATAATCTGACCATAGATGGATATAGATTAAGACAAATACTTAGGAGATTAATCCTGTGACAAAAAAAACTGTAGCAAATTTATCGGCATCTGACTTATCTGGCAAAAAGGTACTTATGCGGGCGGATTTTAACGTGCCTGTTGATAATGGTAGTATTACAGATGATACTCGGATTCGGGCAGCTCTTCCTACAATTCAAGATTTAATTGGCAAAGGTGCAAAAGTTATCTTGACTAGCCATTTTGGACGTCCCAAGGGAAAAGTAAATGATGATATGCGTCTGACTCTTGTGGGAGAAAGACTTTCTGAAGTATTGGGTAAGGAAGTTAAAAAGTGTGACGACTGCATTGGTGAGGAAGTAAATTCTACTGTAGCAGCAATGCAAGATGGTGATGTAGTTTTACTGGAGAATGTTCGCTTTTATCCTGGAGAGGAGAAAAATGACCCAGAGTTTGCCAAGCAACTTGCTTCTGTGGCAGATGTTTATGTGAATGATGCTTTTGGAACTGCTCACCGCGCTCATGCTTCGAC
>JBFRWR010000183.1:0-3654 GCA_051439685.1 Trichodesmium sp. | reverse complement strand
TCAACTCTAAAATCAACTTATTAATAGCCTTATTCGATAACTCCGCCCAACGTTTTTGGGGGTCAATTTCTGCAGCAATAACTAAACGTTCCCAAAGACGACGCGGTAGAGAAAACGGACAACTATTAGCGATCGCCTTTTTCTCCTGACTTTTCAGTTGTAAAAACTTACTGCGCATATCCTCCGGGTTAATATCCGGTAACCAATTAATCAATAGATCGCTCTGATAATTATTTTCATAGAGAAACCTTGCACCCCAAGCAGACAACTTTAAAACTGCTGGTCCGCTCAAACCCCAGTGAGTCACCAAAACAGGTCCGATTTGTTTTAACTTAGCCTTCGGTAGTTGCAAACAAACATTCTCAACTGAAATACCTGCTAACTCTTGAAGACGTGAGTCCGAGATATTAAAAGTAAACAGAGAAGGAACAGGTAGTGCAACCTGATGACCTAATTCTTTTGCCCAACGATGACCAAGAGGACTACTACCAGTTGCTAAAAGTAGGCGCTCGCATTCTAAGATTTCCCCCGATCTTAACTCCACTTCAAATGTGTCTGTTTTACCTTTAATAGAAACCACTGCTGCACCAGTACGAATATTCACACCCCTAGACAAAGCAACCTGAGTTAAACATTCAACTATTGTAGCCGAATCATCAGTAGTTGGAAACATGCGTCCGTCTGCTTCAGTTTTTAACTTGACACCTTGAGCAGCAAACCATTCTACAGTATCACGAGCTTGAAATCTAGTAAATGCTCCCCGTAGTGCTTTACTTCCTCTGGGGTAATTTTGGATAAACATTGCCGGATCAAAACAAGCGTGAGTAACATTGCAACGTCCGCCTCCTGATATCCGAACTTTAGCCAGAGGTTGTCGCCCTGCTTCTAAGATAGTAATATGGTTATCGGGGTTACTACAAGTTGTGTCTGTTGCTGCCAAAGCTGCAAAAAAACCTGCTGCTCCCCCACCCACAACTATAATTTTCAGAGGTGGGAAATACATTAAACATCTCCAATAATTAAAAACAAAATCAATTATCTTCTCCTACGTCGTCTTTGATCTATCAAATCTATTTGATATTAATGTTTAGACGTACTTTTTCATTTTAATGTTTCCTATTTTTGAATAGTTAATTTAGATTTTACAACTTCGATCTCTCAATTCAAATAAGAATCATAAATTTGAAAAGAAAGTGCTGTAGAGTATTCAGTAGGTAAGGTGAGTAGCGTTACTTTTTGAAATGGTTATTTAGTTTAACATACTCCTCATAGTTAACTTCAGAATTTATAGGAAATTAAAAATCAAAAATGAACCCAGTAATCGGAATTATTATGGGCAGTGACTCAGATTTGCCGACGATGAAAGAAGCGATCGCCATTTGTGAAGAATTTAACATTCCTTCAGAAGTTGCTATTGTCTCAGCCCATCGCACTCCCCAAAGAATGTTTGACTATGCCCAAACTGCCCATGAAAGAGGTTTAAAAGTGATTATCGCCGGAGCAGGAGGGGCAGCACATTTACCAGGAATGGTCGCATCTTTAACGCCACTCCCAGTTATAGGTGTACCAGTACAAACCCGAACCTTACACGGAATAGATTCTTTGTATTCTATAGTCCAAATGCCAGGGGGCATACCAGTAGCCACAGTAGCGATCGGCAATGCCAAAAATGCTGGTTTATTGGCAATTTCAATCTTAGCATCCCACCAACCTGAATTATTAGAACAAGTGCAAAAATATCGTCAGACCTTAGCAGAATCAGTCATAGAAAAGCAAACTAAACTAGATGAGATTGGATATCGAGAATATTTAACATAAACTTAACTATTATACAAATATTTTATGGTAAAAATCGACAAATACTTGCTATTCTTTCTGGCAGAAACAGTTGTAGAAATACTATCTAATTAAACTATTTATAAATTACAAATAGTAGTAATAGATACAGAAAATTAATACAACAATTAGTGCGATATTTTTGGGATTTGTAATCTAACTAATTAACTTGGCCTTGAAAATGACATCTAAACTAAAATTTAGGAGCAATAGAACAAAAAAGAAGCAGTTATTATCAACAAGATATAGCAGTTTCTTAGAACCGACGCTGCTCATAAATAAGCTACGTCGGACAAGATGGTTTTCTCCTGCAACATTAGCCTGTATACCTTTAGTCTGCCTAATTATTGCCTTATGGGCAGGAGCAGCAGCAGCCCAAGACCAAGAGTTGACCCCAGAATATGTAAAAGGGGTATTGGATGCCATTTGGATTTTTGTAGCTGCAATATTTGTAATTTTTATGAATGCTGGTTTCGGGATGTTAGAAACTGGCTTCTGTCGCCATAAGAATGCAGTTAATATTTTGGCAAAAAACCTGATTGTATTTGCCTTAGCTACATTAGTTTATTGGTCTATTGGATTTTCCACAATGTTTGCTGGAGACCATCCCCTTATTGGTGGAGGTGGTTTTTTCCTGACAGGAGAACCAAGTACCTACGGACTAGATCCATTTCCTGCTGGTCTGCCAATACCAGTATTTTTCCTATTCCAAGCAGCTTTTGCAGCAACCGCTGCAACTATTGTTTCTGGTGCTGTAGCTGAAAGAATTGAATTTGCAGCCTTTCTATTTTTTAGTTTGTTAATTACAGGTATTTCATATCCAATTACTGGACATTGGATTTGGAGTTCTGGTGGTTGGCTAGCTGAAATGGGTTTCAAAGACTTTGCAGGTTCAACAGCGGTTCACTCAGTCGGTGGCTGGGCAGCACTTGTCGGAGCATATCTGCTTGGACCACGGATCGGTAAATATGATGATAATGGTGAACCCAGAGCAATTCCTGGCCATAACATGGGTTTCGCTACCTTGGGCTGTTTAATTCTTTGGATCGGTTGGTTTGGCTTTAACCCTGGTTCTGAACTAGCAGCAAATGAAAATGTTGTTTATATTGCTGTAACCACAAACTTAGCAGCAGCAGCAGGGGGGGCGACCGCAACTATTACGTCTTGGTTGAAAGATGAGAAACCAGACCTTTCAATGATTATTAACGGAGTTTTGGCTGGCTTAGTCGGAATTACTGCAGGTTGTGATGGTGTATCTTATTTAGGGGCAGTAATTATTGGTGCTATTGCAGGTATAATTGTTGTTTTTTCAGTTCCCTTCTTTGATAAGTTGCAGATTGATGACCCAGTAGGTGCAACATCAGTTCACTTGGTCTGTGGAGCTTGGGGGACTTTAGCCGTTGGTATTTTTGTCGAAGGTGCTAATATCTTTACCCAAGCTATAGGTATTATTTCCGTTGGATTATTCACAGTAATTATGAGCGCTATTTTCTGGCTAGCTTTGAAAGCTACTATAGGTATCCGTGTTCATGCAGAGCAAGAATATGAGGGTTTGGATATTGCTGAACATGGTATGGAAGCTTATTATGGCTTTGTCAAGGAACCTGATGCTATTGGGGCTGGTGTTTCTCACGAGCATTCTCAGTAAAATAGCCATAACCTTGGTGCTTTAGATATTAGATATACAAGACTTACCCAAAGCTACTATATTATAGATTTAAATTAACAAAACTATAACGTTATAGTTTTGAACGCTATATACACGATCTTTGTGTAAGTCCTAATATAGGGTTTGTTGAAAAAATCTGAGTGGTAATA
>JBFRWR010000182.1:0-5136 GCA_051439685.1 Trichodesmium sp. | reverse complement strand
CTTTGACACTCCACGGACTAAAGTCGCGTGGATTCGTGACTAGGAGCTGTAAATCGGGTTAAAACCACGATTTTCACATTGCTCGTTTACGAAGTATTGCCGTTAGGCAAAACAACCACATTGCCAGTACCGTAGGGTAGTACGTATACAGCAGCAGTCCACTAGGCGGTGTCAATTGCCACTACTCTCTCCGGCCATGCATACCATTGAGGCTACTTTTAAAGTTATTCGTTGATAATAACACATTTTTTTGACTACGGGTTAAAACCCGTCGAGTCGTTTCCATCCAGCCGTTAAAACTGGCTGGTTTCCCACTTACCGAATTTTTACGATGAAAAGAAATAGCTCTTTTTTCAAGACACAGTTAAAAAACTTGTTTTTTCTGTTAAAATTAGATGCTAAAATGAACCAAAAATTTGCTATTAATGAAACTATATTTAGATACTAGCGCATTGAATAGAATATTTGATAACCAATCTCAGGCAAGAATATATTTAGAATCAATGTCAATGACTCTTATTTTTTTATTAATAGAAAATCAAACAGTCGAAATTGTTTCATCAGAAGCTTTAGTAGCAGAAACTAATAACAATCCATATAACGAGCGAAAGGTTTTTGTTGAAAGTGTTTTACAGGAGGCTAAGTCTTTCCAAAATCTGAATCAAAATTTGCTGACAAGAGCAGAGGAAATAGAGGAAAATATGGGAATTAAAGGAATAGACTCATTACATCTGGCTTGTGCAGAAAAGTTTGGAGTAGATTTTTTTATTACTTGTGATGATAAACTAATTAAAAGGTATGAGGGAGCTATAATAGTTCAAAGTCCTACAATTTTTGTTAACAATATCGTTAGTTCTTTTTAGAGGGATAGATTTAAAGATGAATCAAAAGTTAATTGTGCCCGAAATGGCATTAGTTAGAAGTGAAAGTATACAGGCAATCATCAATAGTTTGGGAATTGCTAAAGCTGCGTTTTTTTGTCGGGAAAATATGTCGCAGTCGGTAGATTATTTGGAGTTAAAAGAGAAGATGTTTGGGGAGAAAAGTGCGAGAGAAATTTATGAGGAGCTTAAAAAATAATCGCTTTTGAGAAAAAGAGCGATCGCTCCTTCTATTTCTATCCATCCCACAATCAAACTAGGCCATAAAACAGACTGTTTTAAAAGATAGCCTTGGCGGAGCCTAGCGGCAGCTATATCGCTCGTCGTCTTGGTTTGGTAGCTGTTGAAAAAATACAAATATAGTTGTGTTAAGTTTCTCCTGCTTCTTTTAGAGCAATATCAATTACAGTATTACTAAGGCGAATATTATGATTAAGCATATTTTCAATAGCTTGTTTAACTGATAAAAGATAGCCTTCCTTTTTTGCACGAAGTAAAATACCAATTGAACCTGTTACAGAAAGATTATTTAATCTAGCAATTCTTCGTCCAACTGATTCATCAATACACACTGTTGAAATTGATTGGTTTAAAGCTAATTGAATAACTGAAGCTTCTCCTATTATCTAAAGAAAACTGATAACTGATAACTGATAACTGAAATGGCATACTTCAAAAGGCACAAAAACAGATGTGTAAAGTAAGTGCAATATTTCCAAGTCACCTAAACCAGCTATCAAGGCAATTATAGGAGAAGTATTAATTACAATTTGAGCAGGTTTAAGCATTAGCTAAATCCGATAATATTTCGCTTTCAGTTAAATCAATCATTGCTACTCCATAGTCATTTAATTTTAATAAAAATGTCACTCTTTCTACTCCCAATAAATTAGCAGCCATTCCTGACGAAATGCGTTTCATTTCATATAATTTAACCGCCATTGCCCATTTTGCTTCTTGTTCAAAAGCTTCATGGGTTTGACCTATCGCATCAGGAAAATTATCGGGATATTCAATTATCAATTGTGAAACCATCGTTTTAACTAACTCCTATCTTCTCGTCTATATTCATTCTTTAATTCTGCACTTGCGCCCTCCTATAATTATAACTTCCAATCAAGAAATCTTACCAAGGAGTTTTTTCCGCGTCTTCAATAGGGGAATAGGTCTGATTTACAATGTGAATATAACCAAACTTACAAATATTTAATTAGTTTAGGACTTACGCAAAGAAACCCGGTTTCTACGATAAATCCTTATTTTTAATAAAAGAAGTCTACGAGAAACCGGGTCTGGGGGGTTCTCCTGCGTAAGTCCTGTAGTTACTGCATTCTATCAATTGTCCGATACTGAATAGCCTCAGCAACATAACTAGGTTTCAACTCCTCATCCCCCGCTAAGTCAGCAATAGTCCGCGCCACCTTCAATATCCGATCGCTCGCCCTCGCTGACAACCCTAATTTCCTAATCGCTCCCTCCAATAAACCACGACTACTATCATCCAATTTACACCACTGGCGAAAATGACGACTTTGCATCTGCGCGTTACAACTTAAACCAGTCTCATCTCGAAACCGATGTCGAGCGCGATCGCGTGCTTTCCTCACCCTTTCCCTGACATCTACGGAACTTTCCCCTGTTTCCTGTCGCGTAATTTCCTCTGGTTTTAACCGACTAACCATCACCTGTAAATCAATTCTATCCATCAACGGACCAGATAATTTCCCCCAATATTGTTCCCGTTGCCGTGGGGAACAAGTACATGGTTGAATAGAATCCCCATAATAACCGCACGGACAAGGATTTGTACTGGCAACCAAAGTAAACTGAGCCGGAAATTCTACCGAAAGTCGGGTGCGGGATATTGTCACTACTCCATCTTCCAACGGTTGACGCAAATATTCCAAAACATTGCGATTAAATTCCGTTAACTCATCTAAAAATAACACCCCTCTGTGAGATAAAGAAATTTCTCCCGGTCTCGGAAAACTCCCCCCTCCCACCAAAGACGGACCTGATGCCGAATGATGGGGAGCGCGAAACGGGCGATCGCTCACCAAACTCCCCCTATCTTTTAACAACCCCGCCACTGAATAAATTTGAGTCACTTCCAACGCCTCCTCAAAATTCAAGGGAGGCAAAATTCCCGGTAAACGTCGCGCCAACATTGTTTTCCCACTGCCAGGAGGTCCGACAAAAATCAAATTATGTCCGCCAGCAGCAGCTATTTCCAAAGCGCGACGGGCATGATTTTGTCCTTTAACTTCCTTTAAATCTAAACCTGCAAACTCTTGTTTTGCCAAAATCTCAGCAGTATTAATTTCTACAGGAGAAAAGCCAGTCGGATTATTCAAAAAATCGGTAACATCAAAAATATTATCAAATCCATAAACCGATAACCCCTGCACCACTGCTGCTTCCTTAGCATTAGCAGCAGGTACAACTAAACCAGTAATTCCCATTTTTTGGGCAGCAGCAGCAATAGGTAAAACTCCAGCAACTGGCCGCAATGTACCATCCAGAGAAACTTCTCCTAAAAATAGATGGTCTCCCAATAAGTCGGCATTTACCTGGTCTGAGGCAGCCAAAACTCCAATACTAATAGGTAAGTCAAAACTAGGACCCTCTTTCCGTAAATCTCCAGGAGTGAGATTAACCAAAATTTTCCGCATCGGGAAAGCATAACCGCAATTTTTCAGGGTGGCCTTGACCCTTTCCTTTGACTCTTGAACTGCTGCATCTGGCAATCCCACAACGACAATTTTTGGCAGGCCCCCAGATACATCGACTTCCACACCGACTTTTACGGCCTCAATCCCAATTATTGATGCACTCCAGACTCTAGCTAACATATTCTTGTATTCTTAGATTTGTATAGTTAGTTCTTTATATATAGATAAATGAGCGAACAAGACACTATTTTTAGTAAGATTATCCGCCGTGAGATTCCAGCGGACATTGTTTATGAGGATGATATGGCCTTGGCTTTCAAAGATATTAATCCTCAAGCTCCTGTTCACATTCTTGTGATTCCAAAAAACCCTATTCCTAAGTTAGCCGATGCTGAGTCTGAAGACCATGCTTTGATGGGACATTTGTTGCTGACTGTCAAACGGGTTGCAGAACAAGCAGGACTTAACAATGGGTATCGTGTTGTGCTGAACAACGGAACTGACGGTGGCCAAACTGTTGACCATCTCCATCTGCATATTCTTGGAGGTCGTCAAATGCAGTGGCCTCCAGGTTAATGGATAATGGATAATGGATAATGGACAATTGATAATGAAAACTATCTCTAATTATTGATTTCCTAAGCTTTACAGCGCTTTTCATTTCAGTAGACCACAGTAGGGGAGTAGGGGAGTAGGGGCGTTAGGCGAAGCCCATGCCGTAAGGCTATATCGCGATTAGCTAGCGCACAACTACGTTTTACATGTTCCGTAGGAAAACGCCCCTACTGGGTTTTGGTTATGATGGTGTGGTTTATCCATCTGAAAAGCAGTGTAACTTTTGAATGCATGACTTCCGTGAAACGGTATAGCAATTCTAAGTAGGTTGTAACATTTTCCCGTAGGGGTTTGGTTTCCAAATCCCATTTTTGGATCGCTTTGGAGACCAAACCCCTACAGTTTTTTTCACAAACCATTTACAATTACTATTCTCTACTCCACTCCCTCACTCCCCTACTCCCTTACTCCTCTACTCCCTACTCCCTTACTCCCTCACTCCCTACTCCCTACTCCCTTACTCCCCTACTCCCTACTCCCTACTCCCTAGTCTCATAAGTCTAACTTATTAAAAAATTCCAAGATACTTTTCTTAAAACCCTTTACAAAACTAAATTAGATGATTAATATAGTAAACAAGGAAGCAACAAAACTTCCGAGAACCTTGAAAAATACATAGCAATCATAAACATGACTACAACCTTACAACAGCGTGAAAACGCCAACGTATGGGAAAAGTTCTGTAGCTGGGTAACAAGCACAGACAACCGTTTATACATCGGCTGGTTCGGTGTATTAATGATCCCTACTCTCTTAACAGCAACTATCTGCTACATCATCGCTTTCGTAGCAGCTCCTCCAGTAGACATTGATGGTATCCGCGAGCCAGTTGCTGGTTCCTTACTCTACGGAAACAACATTATTTCCGGTGCAGTAGTTCCTTCCTCCAACGCTATTGGTCTACACTTCTACCCTATCTGGGAAGCAGCTAGCTTAGATGAGTGGCTCTACAATGGTGGCCCTTACCA
>JBFRWR010000181.1:0-6431 GCA_051439685.1 Trichodesmium sp. | reverse complement strand
GTATCCTGACTTCTCTTCCCCTCCAGGAAGGGATTAGGGGTGCTTTGAGGACTATCTCCTGTCTCCTGTCTCCTGTCTCCTGTCTCCTCCCTCTTTATTTATAACTGTTCAACCGGACATGATATTACCTATTCCCTATTCCCTATTCCCTATTCCCTATTCCCTAGCGATTAGTGCTATATAAATTAATTATTGATAGGAATTAAAATCAAAATGCGTCATCGTTCACGACTTGTAGAGGATAATCGCGACTTAGAAGTTTGGCCTGCATTTACAGACTTAATGTCTAATTCATTTATGATTTTAAGTTTGTTATTACTATTAGCTATTATTAAATCTCTGTTTGTACAATCAATTTCTGATGCGAATCAAAATCGCGCTCTCCAATTACAACAACAAATTAATAGTTTGCAAAATCAACTGCAAGAAAGAACAAATCAAGTAACAGGTTTACAGGGAAAAACTAGAAATTTACAAAGTCAAGTTACACAACTTCAAGGATTAGTAACTACTTCTAAACAAGAGCTAGAGCAAAAGTCAAATAGAGTTACACAATTAGAGACAGAAATTGAAAAATTGAAGTCTCCTCCAGTAATAGTAATTAGAGATTCTCAAGCTCGTAGATTTGAGTCAGGGAGCGCAGAAATATCAGGAGATTTAAAAGGCTTTATCGAGGGAGATTTAGTTAAACAAATTGAAGATTTTGCTCAAGAATATAAAGGTTATGTTGTGGAAGTAATAGGTCATACTGATGGTCAGGTAAATAAGGGCAGTGGCAGTAATTTAGATACTCAATTAGAACAAGTTGCTCAGGGTAATGAATCTGTTAATTCTTTAACTCCTGGTTCTAATGCAGATTTAGGTTTAATGCGTGCTTTAGCAGTGGTAAAACAACTTCAAGAAAATCCTCGTTTGCAGGAATTAGGGTTAACATTTCGGGCTTATTCTGCTGCACAATTATATAATCCTAGTGGGGATTTTGCCGGAGCAAATCGTAATCCCGAACAAAGTCGGCGACGGATAGAAGTCCGATTTACTCCAAGTGCGGTTGAGAGGTAGTTGATTGATACTATTTCTCAGAAATCTTTCTATATTTAATTGGGTAGGGAGTATGGGGAGGAGTAAAAATAAGAATAATAAACATTAAATTGGGTTTGATTAGCTAATGTTTTGCGAAGAACAGAAAAAGAGTTTTGTTAGTAATTGAATAGGAATTTTTGTGTTGAGATTTTTAGCAAAATTTGAGATAGATTTGGTATTTATTAGTTAGTTTCAGGAGCGAGCAATTTTCACTTAGAAATATCGCATTTTATGTAGAACGAAAATAATGATTGATAAAATCTATGGGTTTCAAGATTGGAATGCCTTGAAATTCAGACAAAATCAGTAAATCTAAATCACCAGTAACAATAACATTAGCTTTAGCAGAATTGGCAGTGGCTAAGATTATAGTATCATCTGGGTCACGCAGTAGAGGAAAATTCACAAAAGTTGTTGGACAAAACTCTGATAACTCTTGTGTTCTGGAAACGAGAGTGCCCACTGTTCCAATAACTGTATTCTTGCCTGAAGTTTTGCCTTTTTTAAAGTAGTTTCCAACTCCTGTAAAATAGGTTCAGAAACAAATACAGTAATTTTTTGATTCTCTGCCATTAAAATAATCTGACCAGGAATACCACCCCATAACCAACCAGAAATCCAAACATTGACATCCAGAACAACTCTCATTGATTAAACTTCCGTTCCTGTCTTACTTCTTTTACCATTTCACTAATTTCTTCAAGAGAAGGTTGATTTGGATCTGGTCCTAATTCTTCAATGCGTTGAAACCAATCATTTAAGTCTAGGGGTTGCTGAACTTTTTCTAATATTATTGAGTTTTCTTTAATTGAAACTTTATAGCGATCGCCTGGTTTAATTTGGCGTTGAATTTTTGGCGGTAATTCAAGTTTTCCATCTGTCGCGATACTAACAATATTATCTGTATCCATAATTAATTATTCCTATTTGTAAGATTTTATCTGTATTGTATATGAAATACAAAAAATTCTGCTACTCTCAAATACTGCCTTTTACTTCAAATAACCCCTGGGTGTAATCATCCAATTGTGATAAATCCCTGTAGATTTATTACCTATTAAAACTACGGTCAACATATCAACTGAAACTTCTAATAATTTATCTATACTTGTTAAAGTAATTTCTTCATTTTCTCGGTAAGCTGCTCGAACAACTGCCACTGGAGTTTCTGGTTGACGATACTCTAAAAAAATATTTACTGCCTTAATTAATTGTTCCGTTCTATTCTGAGATTTAGGGTTATAAATTGCTACGACAAAATCTGCCATTGCGGCAGCAATTAAACGTTTTTCTATTACTGACCAAGGTGTTAATAAATCGCTCAAACTAATGGCACAGAAATCGTGCATTAAGGGGGCACCAACTCTAGAGGCAGCAGATTGTAAAGCGCTCACTCCTGGAAATATTTCTACTGCTGGAATTTTGCCATCCCAATCTATTGCTCGAAGTTGTTCTAAAACTAATCCTGCCATGCCATAAATTCCACAATCTCCAGAAGAAACTACTGCTACTGTTAAGCCAAAGTTTGCTAATTCAATTGCTCTTTCTGCCCTTTGTTTTTCTTGAGTAATTGGCATTTTTTCTATTATTTTTCCTGGATTTAGTAATGGTTGAATTAAGTCAATATAAAGTGAATAACCAATCACAACATCAGCTAAACTAATAGCAGTTTTGGCTGCGGATGTCATCTGATCTAATTGACCAGGACCTGTACCAATTAATAATAATTTTCCGGTTCTGTCTGTATATTCTTTTTCAGCTACAGCAACAGCAATTGTCATTGCTCCTGGTTCGCCTTCGAGACGGAATATTTGTTTACTAACTAATAGATTTGTGGAGAATTTCAAGATATTTTTTCCTTGTTGAATCTGAGAAAAAGAATCATCCGTACATCCAAGAAAATCTTTGTCTTGCTCTTGTTTTTTCTCCTGCTGAATTTCCCCTGGCAAAGGTAATTTTAATTCCTTTTGAACCACAGAAAAAGAATCATTACTGTATCCGAGAAAATCTGTGTTTTGTTCCTCTTGCTGTTGCTTTGCTCCTAAAATAGCTGCTGCTTCAGCAACACTGGAAGTTCCTACTTCTGCTGCCACAACTTGAGAAGGATTAGGCACTTCAACACAACTTAATAACTCCGCTGAAAATGTCCGTAAAGGTAAATTTCGTTCCTGACAAAATTCCACTAATCCGATTTCATTAGCCTTAATATTAATAGTGGCAATACCAGCGATCGCTGCTTCGGCTAAATGATGAGCGCGAAACACTTGTTTAATCCCAGTGGCAATTAATTTTTGAGAAGTTCCTCTTTCACAACCAACCCCTACCCATAAAACTCGCGGGTGCCATTGTACTTTTGGTAAGTCTGCATCTGGGGAAAACTGCCGTTGAGTAAAACTAATCCAAATTCTTGCTTTGGGAGGAGGAGATGGAACGCCTATTTCTGAAGTTCCAAAATAAAAGGGATGTTCTTCTGGTAGATGTTTTTGCCACAAAGTCGAACCTACTTCCTGAAGTACCTCTACAATTTCTCCTCTAGCAATAACCCCACTAACTTTATTCCAGTCACCTTCCCCACGTTGCCAACCAAAAGGTTTACCCAAAATATCTATACCAGGTAATCCTAAATTCTGGGATGCTCCTGTAATAACTGGGGTGGCGTTCAGGAGGCTAGCAACTAGATGACTCAGTTTATCAGCACCTCCCTGGTGTCCGCTACATAAACTAATCACAAATTTACCCCCTTCATCCACAACAACTATTGCCGGATCGTGATATTTATCCTGCAAAAGTGGAGATATTAAACGTACTACTGCACCACTAGCGAGACAAAAAACAATAGCACTATAGTTTTGCCAAATATTTGTCAGATGATTTTTCAGAGAGTCAGTGTAAACCTGAGTATTAGGAAAAAGGTTTACTATTTTTTGACAAGACTCTGGTATCCAGAGAGTTGCCCCTAAAGTTTGACAAATAGGTAGTAATAAATTTGCTGCTGTAGGAGTTGTGGCGATCGCTGCGATTGGTTGAAATTCTTGGCTAATTAAATTCATTTTTTAACTATTATCTGGTGATTAATTTGAATAGGAGGAATAGGTAGGGGGTTTGTTTAGTAAAACTCCAAAGAAGTAAGTCAGTTAAGATTTTCGATAATTTAGGAAAAATATCAATTGCTGGAATTATTTTAGGTTAGCGGGATGGCAAAACCATAAGTATCTGTCAGGTTTATTCTGGGAAGTACCCTAACGCTTCCTCAAACCAACCTACAAAATATCAATTTTTGATTATCAGTATTTAAGGAAAATTGATAACTTTCCGATAGAAACCTTTAGTATCTCTGCAAAGGTGAGGGTTTTTCCCGAAGGAGTCAGGAGATTGAGAAATAAAATAGGGGAAAAAACTAGAAGAATACTTCCATCTCCCCACACTCCCAATCTATAGATTCTAAATGGCTTCTATAAATAGACTTTCACCCTATCAAAACTAATCCAAATATGTGAAAATTCACCAGTTAATAAATTGGCATATAGCAATTTTTATCTCAATCATACCAAATCCGGTTTAGCTAGACCACAAATAAACAAACTACAATCTATATATATTCAGCTTTTCCCAAGTTAAATTTGTGGTTTGTATTAATCGGATTTTGTATCAAATTACAGACTAAAAGTCACCAACTTTCGATAGACGTTTAAGAGAGTGTACCTATTGTAGTTGAACAACGTGAAAACTACTTTTACAGTAAATATATTGAATCAGCTAAGACAAATATAGTTAGGGAAGAGTTCAGAGAATGTTTGATAGAAAGTTAAACAGATTTAATATTAAATAACTTTTGCTTTCAATATTAATTTCTTTACCTAGTAAGCACTATCTTCTGAACAGTTTAAAATTTATACCCAGTCAAATGCCAATCTTCCATAATTCTAATTTCCGTAGTTAAGGAAAATAAGGAAATAAATAACATTATTTTATTAGGGAAACTGGAAGTTAAATTCTCATCAAATAAATCTCAAGTTTTGCATGATTTTTCCCGATTAACTACTTGTAATACTGAAGCTGACAATGTAAATAAAATCAATACTAAACTTTCTATATAATTTGGTAAAAGGAGTTACAAATGTCAAAGATTTTAACTGGTGGCTGTCAAGTTTCTAAAGTAAATAATCCATATCTATTAGGTATATCTAAAGAAGCAGTTGTTGAGGAAATAATTCGACCCCATGAAATAGGAAGAATCCGGTATCGGGGTACTACTTGGAATGCAAAATGTCTCGAAGAAATTACTATTAATCCTGGAGAAGTTGTGTATGTGGTAGGCAATGATAATATTACTTTGATTGTTGATACTTGTCCTCAGAGTGATGATAATTCTTCTGACCGAGGTAAGAAAAAATCTGCTTCTACAAAATCTTTATTTGTGTTTGGTAATTTCTTGCTATTTCTCTTAACTTTGTTATAAGTTGGCGGAATTATATTAAGTTTATTTTGACAATAAATAAGAATAACTGTGATAGGAATTAGAAAAAAAGTAATAAATAAAATTAATTATAGTAGGGGTGTTTTAGGTAGCATCTCTACCATAGTTTAATCAAATAAGGATTAGTAGAAATTACAGAAGTTTTCAAGTCAATGAACTATAAAAAAATGATAAATCTGTAGGGACGTTCCATGGAACGTCCCTACTTTTTGGTATGTTCAAAGGAAAAGTGCTGTAATCTAATATTATTATTATGTAATATGATGTGCGGTTGAACAGTTACAAATCAACGGTAATACGGAACAGGGAACAGAAAGAAGGTAAAGAATAAGACGGAAGAGAAAGTTTTTTTATGACTAATTAAACGGACATGATAAAATTTGTATTTTTTCTGTAATACCAAGCATGGCTATTTCGTTCTAATTTATGACTTTTTGTGCATTAAAGAAAATATGCTTTGTCAAGGATTGACGGTTATATCAATCAATCTCTAAAAGCTATTAAAATAGTCACTTGATTCTAGAATGAAATAGCCCTGAATACCAAGCATTACTCATATAGCAATTAAAAATTGTTATCTTTATGAACTATTAAAACAGAAAAATCATCCGCACAATTCCCACAGTAATAGTTTCATTTTCCTCTTCATGTTCGGGATTAATAACTACCAAAACTCCAGGATTAATTGAAATATTATCATTAATTTGATAACGATAAAAACCTTCTAAATGCCAAGCAGTATCATTATCTTGTGGAGCATTATCATTATCAGTTACTTTAGGCGGACTTCCTATGACTAAACCAAGCAAACTACCCTTTTTTCCTAAGTCAGTAAAGCCAAAAGTAACCGCCCAATTTACAATAGTTGCTTCGT
>JBFRWR010000180.1:0-10152 GCA_051439685.1 Trichodesmium sp. | reverse complement strand
CGCATTGCTGAGGAAGAGGGTTATCAAACAGAAGAATTAATATCTGCTGAACAGATTAAAGTGTATATTGCTGAAGAAAAACTTATGCAATTAGAAGGTTATAAAAGAAAAACTAAGTCCCTAACTCTAACCCAAGCAAATATTGACCCGAAAATGGGTATTGAAGCTCCTAGTTTTGATACAGCTATTGAAACAATGAATCGTATTCAGGAAGCAATAGTCTGGGGCGAAGATTGATGGTTGATTCTGATATTTCTATCCTGAAAAAGATGATTCAAGAGACAGCTACAGAGAAATTAAAATCTGAATATGGTAAAAATATCGTTGAACTTAAAGAAGAATCTGATAACTACACTGTAACTATTCGTGGAATGCCGGATGATGATGAAGTTATTGTAATTAAGGTAGATACTTTTATAGCACCAACTACAGTTTTTGAGGGAAGTCGCGGTGAATGTAAACGTGCGGATTTTGTCATTGTTACTGCTATCAACAAAGGAAAATTTATCGTCTTTATTGAAATGAAGGGAGGGAAAAAGACATCTAAAGAGAAAGAGATTATTCAGCAACTTAAAGGGGCGCAGTGTTTTGTTGAATATTGTCAAGCAATTGGTAAGTTATTTTGGGAAAAACGATATTTTCTTGATGATTATGAATACCGTTTTGTCAGTATTAAGAATATCAAAATGCCCAAGAGTAAAACACGATATGAATCTAAAGCTAATATCCATGACAGTCCAGAAAAAATGTTAAAAATTAGCGACCCACATCACATTCAGTTCAATCGTTTGATAGGATATAAAAAATAATTAGCACAAAAAGAGGAGGTTTTGGAAATAGCAACTCCTCTGTTAAAACTATTAAATTATCCACTGAATAATGAAATAGATTCTCTCCCAGAATTACCAGAAAATCTTAATTTACCAGATGGGAAAGTGGTGCTACTTACAGAGCTTTTCACTCTTGATGAACCACATCGCCATAACCCAAACCTTGTAGGGACCTTGCATAACAAAAATGCGAATGTCCCTACTGGACCGACACACTTTAAATGGTGCAATAGTAGGGGCGGGTTTTAGCGATAATTTTCATGCTTAACCTAAGATTAAGTAAACCCGCCCTAATGCACAAAATTAGCTGTGTCAGTCCACTACTGTGGTCTACTGAAATGAAAACCGCTGTAAACCATCAAATAATTAAACTAGGAATCAGCCTATCTAATATTTTTAAAGATTTGGTAAAGAAACTCCTTTTTTTTTTAAAGATTCAGTAAAGAAACTCTTTTACACTTGACCTGTTCAAAATAGTTATGTAAGTATATTAACAGAGAGGTAAGGGTGTATTAAATTGATTTATCAATTTTGTGTTTTGTGCAAACAAAAAATATTTTTTTTATGACAGCAATTCTATTGAATTAGAGCATAAAAGGTAAAACCCTAAAATATAAATAATACAGAATATTTAAGTATATTTGCATTAAAAAATGTCCCCACGATCAGTTGATAAGGCATAGGTTTTGGGCAATTTTATCTTTGATTAAATACAAATACTGCGATTTTTTCTACCTCTCTACTTACAAATTTATACATTGACAAATATTATGAACATCAAAACAATATTACAAAAAGCAACCCTCAGCACAGCAGCCCTAGGTTTAATTTTCATGCCACGGACTGCAGCAGCAGCAGACCTAACCTTCTACAACACTTTCGGATCTTCAAACTGCTCATTTTTCTGTACTACTGAGGAGTTATGGAAAGTTGATGCTCAAATAGGTGGTAATACAAAGGAACTATCCATCGGTTCCCCTGAAACAGGAGTTAGAGCTGCCGACACTGCTGACTGGGTGTGGTCAGATGGTACAATTTATAACTGGAACTTACAGTGGAATAGCGTTGACGAAATTGCTACTTTTATCATTTCTGATGACAATGGTCAAAACGAAACCCTGATTTACGATCTGACAGGGATTTCCCCTGTGAATGGAATGCAGCTTACTACTTTTGTGAGAGCAGAAGAATCTGAAAAGCTGGCCGCAGGTACTAGCATCAACTTAACTCTTAACAGTGTTAATGGGGAGTCACTGGTTGCTCCAGTTAATGCAACTGCAACTAATACAGAGAATGCTGCTGGTGCTGAAAACTTATACATTGCTAGCGATGCGTTTATCGACGGTTTTGAGTTGGGGGGTACAGTCAGTTTTGATTGGCCTACATTTAATCCGCAAGATGTAGATGCTAACTCCCGTGCCTTCTTTCAGTTTGAAGCAAACAATGCTGATTTAAACTCCCTTGATAGTTGGGGGTTAAAAGGGGAAACGGTGAGTACCTCTAACTATACTGCTTATACAGAAGTTCCAGAACCTACAAGTATTCTTGGGTTACTGACTTTGGGAAGTGGCGGTTTACTTACTAAGTTGACATCCTCTAAAAGAAATTTAAAGTCAAAAGAAGACTAGAAGTATTTGGGAGATGTTTTCATTTCCCAAAGTAGGGACGTTGCATGCAACGTCCCTACAGGGTTTTGTTGATGGTGATGTGGTTCATCAATTTGAAAAGCAGTGTAAACCATCAAATCATTAAAACAGGACTTACGCATTAGGAACGAGTTTTGATCGTTTGAGATTGCGTCGCTGTCGCTTGCAATGACAGAATTGCCTTGTTTTGTGTAAGTCCTATAAATTTAACTATTCAAACGCACAGGCGAAATTCCAAAGGCAATCAAGCGTGGCGGAATATCCCGCAGTATCGGCAACTGCAAAAAAGCAGGAATAGTAAACTGCTGATTTTGATTTAGCGCACGAGCAATAATCCGTTTTTGAGCTAACCCTTGAAACCATTGAATAACTCTGGTGGGAAATTCCCTTTGTCGCTGCACCTCTGCCAAATCCCACAAATGCCAACTCCCACGTTTGAGAGGTTCGCTGAGAATATTTGTGGCTACAACTGCATCTTGAATGGCATAGTTAATACCTACTCCACCCACAGGCGACATGACATGAGCAGCATCACCAATGAGTAGTAAACCAGGGCGATACCATTGAGGAAGGCGACTAGACTCTACAGACAAAAAAGCAATCTGAGACCAATCTTCAAGTAGATGGCAGCGGTCTCTAAATTCTGGCACTAACTCAACTAAAGACTTTTGCAAAAAATCTATACCAGCAGTACGCAGTTTTGCAAAAGCACCCTTAGAAATCATATAAGCTACTTGCCAGAAATCTGAGCGGTCGAGCAAAACTACCATCTTGCCATTACCTACACGACCTGACAAACCATTAGGTTCCTCTGACTTCCGTGGCAAACGAAACCACATTACATCCATTGGTGGAGAAGTTTTAATTGGTTCAAAACCTGCTAACTGACGCATTCGAGAAAAACGACCATCCGCTCCCACAGTTAATAATGCTCGAACTTCGTGCCAATTTCCATGACCGCGATAGCGTACCCCACGCACTACTCCATCCTCTTCAATAATTTCCTGGACGTTTGCACCCATGATTAAATTAAAATTGGGATACTGTTGCGCCTCAGTAGCAATAAAATCTAAAAATTTGGCTTGTGGGAGGATAGTAATATAAGGATATGCAGTTTTTAAGCGACTGAAGTCAGTCAGAGCAATGTCACCATTGGGAGAATTTAACTTGAGTGTGCGAGCTTTGGAGTGGGGCAACTCTAGCAAACGCTCAGCTAAACCTATTTGTGCCATTATTTCCATGACAGAAGGATGAATAGTATCTCCTCGAAAGTCGCGATCAAAGTCTTGATGTAATTCGAGCAGAGTAACAGAGATACCTTGACGCGCTAACAATAATCCTAATACAACTCCTGCGGGACCACCACCAACTATACAACAGGTTGTTTGTTGTACATCAATAATTTCATGGGTATGATTAGTCATCTTATTTAAGTTGTTCTTTTAATTGATTTAATTGTTCGGGAGTTAGTTTTATTTTTACTTCTAATAAGTGCTTTGCATCCTGAAATAAGAGAATATTATTTTCGATAAAAATTTCGGGATTATTCAGTTCTATTCTTTGATATTTAACTTTTGGTAAAGCCACTCTAATTACCAGTTGTTGTTGAGATTTGGGGAAAATATATAATTCCTGACGAGTATGATGCAGTGCTAACTTTTGCACAGTTGTATTACTTTCTGTAGGAGAATTTGGTTTTTGCCAATAAAGAGTAATACCACGAATTTCTGTTTGATTAATCACAAATATTTCATCAAATCTTTGTGGTTCCCAATCAAGTTCTGAAATATCTCCACTATCAGGAATTAGTCGTTGTCGCCAGGTAATTTCTTGACCATTTATGGCTGCCCACCATTGACGGATGGTATCTAGATTATCGGGATTTTCTGGGTTATTACTGCCAAGTTGCCAAATAGTTTGAAGTTGCATATTTTAGGATGGTTAGAGTTAAGTGAATATTGAATTAGGTTGATAATAGTATTATAGTAGAAAAGTAAATTAAATTGCAGCAAGAGGACAAGAAGTGAATATTTTTTATTGTTAAACAGTAAAAAACAAGAGAGAAAGATCACTTTTTCTTTTTCCATTGCATCCATTCAATAATTTTTCAGGACTTACGCATGAGGTACGAAGAACTAGGATTTGAGATTGCTTCCCTGTCGATCGCAATGACGAATATACGTTGTAGTGCGTAATATCATGTTCGGATAATCAGTTATATCATGTCCGGATAAGAGCGTGATCAAAAAACTTGCTCCTCTTTAATAGTTGAAAACTTCCTCTTTAATACTTAAAAACTTCCTCTTCTTCCCTCCTGATATCAAATCCGGTTGAATAGTTATTGTATAGTCGTGAGTAGGGGAGTAGGGGAGTTGGGGAGTAGGGGAGTAGGGGTGTAGGGGAGATTGAATACTGAATATTATAGAATTATCAACATATACTATATAACCGGATTATATATCACTCCTGTACGGACGTTGCATGCAACGTCCCTACGACTCCTATTTCCTATCTCCTATCTCCTATCTCCTATCTCCTATCTCCTATCTCCTGTCTCCTGACTCCTACCTAATTATTTATAACTGTTCAACCGGACATGATGTAAGTCCTGATAATTTCCCTTATTTGTTCATCTATTCCAAGGTAGCAACAACCGTCCGATCGCGTCCTTGCTTCTTCGCATCATAAAGTGCAGCATCTGCAATTTGAATTACTTGCTCAGATGTTCTACCGTGCTGCGGATAACAAGCGACACCAAAAGAAGCAGTAATAGAATCTAAAGTAGTCTGGCGATAACGCAAACGTAATCGTTTTATTGCCAAACGAATTTCTTCCGCTCGTTTTTTAGCTTCTTTCAGGGATGCACCAGGTAAAATCAGCGTTAACTCTTCTCCACCATAACGACAGGCAATATCTGACTTACGCACCCCATTAATTAAGGTTTTTCCCACTTCCTCAAGTACCAAATCTCCTGCCTCATGGCCAAAATTATCATTAAATCCTTTGAAGTGATCAATATCAATCATCACAACTCCTACGGAATCTTGATTTCGTTTGGCACGATGAATTTCTTGCTCCAGAAACTCCTCCAAATAACGACGGTTATACAAACCTGTCAGCACATCACGAATACTTTGGTTTTTTAGAGTTTCTTGTAATTCCAAATTAGCCAGTGCTAATGCTAAATTCTCTGCCACCGCACGAGCTAATTGTTGTTTTGCTTTACTCAAACCTTCTGGTTTCATGGCGGTTAAATTGATTAATCCAACTGTATTTCCGTTGGCTATCATGGGAACACATAAAGATTTAGCTGGAAACTTAGTAGGTTTCATATGATCACATAATAAACTATAAGCATCTGCTTCCACCAAATGAACTCTGCCTCGTCGTAACGCCCAACATTCGGATGGTGTGAAAATTGGCAAATTGCCAACACATTCACCCCAATTTGCTACCATTGCCAATAAATTTTCTCCGTCCACCATTCTGAATATACTTCCAGCACAGTCAGGAAATAAAGGTTTAAGTAAATCTCCTAACATTTTTTCAGCTTCCTGTGCAGAATTACAAACCTGTAAAAACTCATTTACTTTACCCAACAAAACCATCTCTTGATTCCGCAATTCCAGTTCATGTACCCATAACTGTAACTTTTCTTGATTTTGTTTGTTCTCAGTAATATCGAGACAACAACCAATATAACCTGAAAATTCTCCATTAGCAGTAAACCGAGGTACACCTTGATCTAATACCCAGCGATATTCGCCATCAGCTCTGCGGAGGCGATATTCCATCCGAAAGTCTTTACGAGCATTAAAAGCATTCATATAAGTTTTTAAACAATAATCTAAATCTTCTGGATGCACTCCTTGAAGCCAACCATCGCCGAATTCTTCATCAAAAGTTCGCCCTGTAAATTTTAACCAGTTTTGGTTAAAGTAATTGCACTTCGCGTCAATACCTGAAAGCCAAATCAATACAGGAGCGCTATCTGCCATCAATCTAAATCGTTCCTCACTTTCTCGCAAAGCTAATTCAGCATATTTACGATTTGTGATATCTTGGATTGTACCAAATAATTTGATAACTTCACCTTCTTGATTGACTACTGTTCGCCCTTTGCCAAATATATGCCGTGTCTTACCATCTCTTCTCATAATTTGGGCTTCAATACTGTAGCGTTTACCGTGAAGAATTGCTTGTTGAACCAATTTGTCTAAATATTCAGCATCTTCAGGATAATACCATCCCAACATTTCTGGATAACTAAAATGCTGTCCAACTGGAAGACCAAATATGCGAAATAGTTCATCTGACCAAGTAATTTTAGTAATTTCACCTTTGGAAATATCGTATTCCCAACTACCAAGATGCGCTAACTTTTCTGCTTCATTCAGCAGATTCTGATTTTCTTGAAACGCTGATTCAGCTTGCTTGCGATCGCTAATATCTTTAATCACCGCTATATAAAATTGGGGTTTACCTAAAATATTCTCAATTATAGAACCACTGACATGAACCCAAACAATAGAGCCATCTTGGCAAAGATAACGTCGCTCTGATGATAAACTTTTATTTTTACCTAACCACAAATTTTCTAACTCTTGTGTATGAATATCTAAGTCATCTGGATGGATCAGGTCTTCAAGTTTTTTCTGGTGCAACTCTTCTGGTGAATACTTAACTAAGTCAACAAATTTTTGGTTAAATAGCACTAATTCTCCTGCTGCATTTACCTGAATAATACCTACTCCTGCTTGATTAAAAATACTACGGAAGCGATATTCACTTTCTTGCAAAGCTAGTTTCATTTGTCTTTGCTGAGTAATATCTCGGTTACTAACTCGTCTTCCTAACCACCGACCATCTGCACTATAAACTGACTGGCAACAATGTCCTATCCATTTGGTTTGACCCCCGCGAGTAATTATCCGAAAATCCATTGAAAACATTTTTTCTTTCTCAAAACTGTCTGCAAAATATTGGTTTACCATTTGTCGATCTTTAGGGTGAATTATGGTTTTGAACAATTTAGAATTTTCTAAAAATTCCTCTGGAGTGTACCCAGTAATGCGTTCACAAGATGGGGAAACGTAAATAAATTTACGTTCCGGGTTCAACCAATATTCCCAATCATAAGTAAAATCAGCAACAGTACGGAATCTTTCTTCGCTCTTTTTCAGTGTTTGTGCAAATTTTTTGTATTCAGTTATATCACGAGCAACGGCATAAATTTTGCCTAGTTCAGTCGATGGTGTAGAATTCCACATTAACCAACGATAGCTCCCATCCTTGCACCGATAGCGATTTTCAAAATGGATTGCACTGCTACCTTGGGAAATTTTCTCTAATTCTGCTTGGGTAGATTCGCGATCTTCTGGATGAACAAAATTCAGGAAAGGTTCAGATAATAATTCTTCTAGAGTATAACCCAGAGTTTTTGACCAAGCTGGATTTAATTTGAGAAAGTAACCCTCAAAATTAGCAATACAGAGCAGATCGATAGAAAGATCGAAAAAGCGATCGCGTTCATTTTCTGCTTCTATTCTTTCTGTAATATCTTTTTGCACTCCCACATAGTGGGTTAATTTTCCCTGCTCATCTCTCATCGGAGAAATAGTTACTTGATTCCAAAAAACTGTATGATTTTTGCGATAATTTTTCAAGGTTACATCACAGTGATTTCCTTCTTTGAGAGATGCTCGTAATAATTCTAAAGCAGATTGTTTACTGTCTTCATTTTGTAAAAAACGAGGATTTTGTCCGATCGCTTCTTTTGCTTGGTAGCCTGTAATTTTCTCAAAACCTGGATTAACATAAATAATTGGATTATCGGGCTGAGTAGCATCTGTAATAATAATGCCATTGCTACTGGAAAAAATAGCTTTTTCTAATAATTTTAATCTAATTTCTTGCTTTTGATTTGCCGTAATATCACGCATCACTACAGTCAAGCAATGAGTTTTTAGGCGATCGTCAATAGCTGTAATAATCGTAGAACAACAAATTTTTCTACCATTCTGTCTAATAATTAATTCTTTCCCTTCATATCGCCCAGTTTGAATTGCTATTTCTAATACCTGCTGAAGTTTACCTTGTTTAATATCTGCCTCAGAGAAAAAGTGAGAAAAATTCTTGCCAATAATATCTGTTTCTGTATATCCAGTAATTTTTTCTGCTCCTGGATTCCAACTAATAATATCACCTTTACTATCTAGCATAAAAATGCCGTAATCTCTCACAGCATCTATGAGCAAATGTAATTGTTGTTCGTCGTGATTCAGGGAGATATTTTCAGCTATTCCTGAATTGGAATTATGATTACTTTGTTTGACCTCTAGCTTTTGTTTAAGTGTCTTTAATTCTGTCTCTAAGCGTTTTTTTTCTAACTGTTCTGCTGCTAATTTTTTTTCAAATAAATCTTGCCGAATTGCCAGAGATAGATAAGTTGATAATTCTTTCAATAGTTCAATTTCGTCAGACTGCCAATTTCTAGGAGAAGAACAATTTTGAGCGATTAATAATCCCCATAAATAAGGTGAAGAATAATTCTGTTTTTTGTCACTTTCCAGGAGTTGATTATTTTCTAGTAAAATTGGCACAACTAAATTAGCTTTAACTTGCAAATTTTCCAGAATTTTTCCAGAGCAAATAGCTAATTCAACAGTGTCTAAATCTCCAAAAGTTTGTATTCTACCTTGTTGATAATCTATAACCAAGTTGTCCTCAAAATATCGGTCAAAAACTGTTGTTCCTAAAATAGACCACTGGGGTTCAACTACTGACTCGGCGACAACTTTTCCACCAACATCAGAGTTGAAATTATAAATAATTACCCGCTCATTTTTGAGTAACTGACGTAGTTCTGTAACCGTAGTATTAAATATTTTCTCTAAATTATGAGATTGACTAATTTGTAATGTTAAAAATTTGAATAAATGTTTTTGTTGTTGTATATATTCAAGGTTTTTTGTAAATGCCTGCATTATTTTTCCCTGTTGTAATTTTTGTACTTCCAGAGCGAGTGCTTTTACCGAAAAAAATAAGGTTTACAGCCGTTTTCAGGTTAATGAACCACACTCAAGAAATGATAACCCTGTAGGGACGTTGCATGCAACGTCCCTACTGTGGTCTATTCAAATGAAAACCGCTATAATATCAAATCCGCTTACTTTGTAGAATAAGGTTCTATCATCAGCAAAAGGCAAAAACTCCTAGTTTGTAGGGGGTGACAAGACCAAACCCCTACGGGGCAATAATTTTACCGGGTAATTAATAATTAATAATTATTAATTAAATAATTGAGGTTAAAAGCCTCCCCTTTCAAGGGGAAAAAAATAAATTTTTTCCAAAGAGCGTCAATCCTCTCCCTAAAAGGGAAAGGTAATTATCAATTATCAATTATCAATTATCAATTATCAATTAATGAACGATACTACTCGATTTGATATAAAGCCTCTCCTTTCAAGGAGAAAAAAAGAAAAAAATTCTTTTTCACCAATCCTCTTCTTTTAAGAGACCATTTATAAAAGGAACATTAAATCCAGGCGTAGTAGACTGTTTCATCTTAAATGTTGCAATAGATGTAGGTTGGGTTGTTTGCGCGATTCATTGCGCAGCATGGGACGTAGCTTGCTTCTGTGCAGGAGTAACCCAACAACAGTCTTTCTCCCGTA
>JBFRWR010000179.1:0-8350 GCA_051439685.1 Trichodesmium sp. | reverse complement strand
GCAACTAAGTCTATTTGCTGTCGATAATAATCAACACTCTTAACCTGTACTTCTACCATATCTCCTAGTCGATACTGGTTACGATTTTTGCGTCCGACAAGTGTTTGTTGACGGGAGCGATATTCATACCAATCATCTTTGAGAGAAGATACATGAACTAAACCTTCTACTCTGAAAGTCTCTGCAGACGGAGAAGAAATTTCTATTTCTACAAAGAAACCATAAGACTGTACCCCTGTAATCAAACCTTGGAAAGTTTGACCAGTCCGTTCCTTCATTAATCCAGTTTTAATTAATCCTTCTAAGTCTTCTTGAGCATCCTGTGCTACGTTTTCTCTTTCTGTTAAATGCACCACTGCTGATGTTAGCTGTACTTCCAAATCTGGCTGTATTTCTGGAGGTAAAACATTCCAGCCAATTTTGCCATGACACGAAGAATGTCCTAACTCTACACCTTCTTTTGAACGACTAGAACGGCGATCGCGTCCTTCATTGAAGACTGTATGTAATACTCTGGATATTAGTAAATCGGAGTATCTCGAAATAGGTGATGTACAATGAAGATAACCATGTTGCAATGCTAGTCCAAAATGGGGTTGAGCTGTGGTACTGTAAATTGCTGGTTTCAAAGTATCTTCGAGCAGATATGTGAGGACTCTTTCTGATTTTTGCCCTGTAAACTCTTCAACAAATGCTTGATAGTCAGCAGGTTGTACATCTTCTTCATCTTCTAGATATAGCTCTGCTCCCAGATTACTCGCTAATTTCATAAATTCTTGAATATCTGCTGGATCGGGAGTATTCTGGATTCGATAAATTGCAGGAACTCCTAGTGCTAGTAAGTGACTAGCTATTGCTTGGTTTGCCAGGACAATTAATTCTGCAACCATTGAACGGGCAGGAAATAGTTGAGGAATTATCATAGAACCCAACTCTCCTTCATCGTTGTAGTAGCTTTTTTCGTCTGGTAAATTTAGATTAAAACCACCTCTTCTGAATCGAGCATTTCTGATTGCTTCACTCACATTTTGCAATTTTGTGATTGTACTTTCGAGTTGCTCTGAAGCTAAATTATCTTGTGTGTTGCCATCCAGAAATTGTTTGGTTTGCTCATAGCTAATATGATAATCTACCTGAACTACACTAGGTTCTATTTCAAATTCAACTATTTGACCGTTCTTATTCACGGTGATCAGGATAGATATAGCTAGTCTGTCTTTTTCTGGCAGTAGGGAAAAATAATCACTTGATATTTCGTCTGGGAATATAGGAATTACTTGGTCTCGTAGATATATGCTCACACTTCGCTTCCGAGCTTCTTTATCCAGTTGAGAGTCTGGCTTAATAAAATATGCTACGTCAGCAATATGAACTCCTACTCGCCAATAACCAGAGGAAGTGGTTTCTATACTCAAAGCATGGTTAATATCTTTTTTATTGATTTCTCCCACAGAAACTGTCAGCAGTTCCCGCAAGTCTAGTCGATTTTTTTGATCGGACTTAGTAGAATGCTTGACTAGAGTCTCTACTTCTTTGAGAACTTGCTCTGGGAAAGAGCGAGGTAAGTCATGTTTGCAACATACTATGTCTAAGTCATCTGCTGCTTCTGCATCTGAACCAAGTATCTGAACTACTCTGCCAATAGGACGTTTTTCTCCAAGGGGATAACGCAATACTTCTACATGAACTAGATGATCTATAGCATTTGCTAAATCTGGACCTTCTGGCACTAAGTCAAGTTCAAATAGTAGGCGATCGTCTAAGGGAACTGCTCGATAGTAAACATTTCCATTATGCCCATTTATTTGTTTGATTCTAGCTAATAAGGAAGGGTTCGCACGTTCTAGGATAACTTTAACTTCTCCTTCGGGACTCCGACGACGACTACCTTCCTTAATAATTTTTACTAAAACCCGATCCCCGTTCCAAGCATTGCTCAGATGGCTTTCCCGAATGTAAATATCTTCTGTTCCTTCTGAGTCTTGTATAGCGAAGCAAAATCCTTTGCTAGAACAGCGCAGTTTTGCTTCTATAATTGCCTCTTCTAAAAGTCGCTTGTAACGACCTTTGTCTTTAGCAAGAACTCCTATTTTTTCAAGAGCATCCAAAGCAATTTGTAATTTGCGGATACTTTGATCGTCTTGACAATCTAGTTTTTTCTCCACTGCTTTGGGAGCGACTAACTTATCGTCACTGAAATTTGCTAGGAGTGTAGCGATGGAAAATTTCATGCAGCGTTTTATCCTTTTTATTATCGATTCTACTTATTCTATAAATTGGTCTGCCATTAAGTGTTTCACCCTGGTTTCCTCAAGTTAGCAGGTTATACCGTTTCACGCTTAGTCAGAAGTTAGAAGTTAGAAGTCAGAAGTCAGAAGTCAGAAGTTAAATTTTATCGACTAAAAACTTTGACAATACAATAGTTTCGGACAATTATTTTACATTTAAAGTTTGAAACTATTTGTGACATCCTTAAAGTGAACTGGTATTAGTTACCTCATTTACCTGCTTTCTTGCGAAATCCCAATTTTTTAGCTTGACATTCTGCACCGTAGCTTATGGGACAATGGTAATTTAGTGATTCAGCTTTTATGGCTTTGACTAATCTAATTGTTTACTCATTTTATAAGAAATTGTCACTCTTTGTTAGTTTTCTGATTGAGAAGTTAAGTTATCTCAGTAGAAAGTGGTAAATATTCTACTTTATGTATCAAATTGTAAACTGACTCAGAAGTAAGTTATATCAGTGCTGTTAAGGCTTTTCTCACTAAATATCCAACACCTTTTTTTTACCTTGCTCTACTTAATACCTAAAATCCTATTTTGCTTTTGACGGGTGAAAGGTTAATTAGATTTGCTTGACTATTTTATCTGTTAATGAGTGAGTGATTACTAGACAATTTTTGATTCTTAATGGAACATTGAATGAGAATGAGTGGGTGTGAGGTGGAGGGATTATTGTTAAATTTAATCTATTTTTGAATGGCTTTTCATTCTAGGTTGGCCTTTTTTTGATTTGGTTTTATGAGTAAGCTGTAATTATACCATTAATCGATCATTTATGCTTTTCGACTCTTAAAGCATTTATAGTCATCTCAAATCAGAATGAAACACTTTTTTGGCTGAAACACTTTCAAGGAAAGAAACACTTGTCTCAGTCTTATTCGGGATAACTATAACGCTACGCGAAGCGTGAATAGGGAATAGGGAATAGTAGACTAATAAAGGGTTTTAGAATTTAGAAATTTCCAGGACTTACGCAAGGGCACTATATATGTATAAATACTTTAGCCTTTTTATCGCGAAAAAAGTGCTAGCTTTTTGGTCTCTAGAGCTGCAAAAAGTTAGCATTTTGAATAGACAAGGGCTTCATTGATTGATAATTGATAATTAATAATTACTTCTGCTTAAAACCGTAACAGAATTGAATATCTGGAAATATTATTTCTTTTTTTCTCGTGAAATAGAAGGCTTTATACCTTTATTTTTCGGTAAAAATCAAGGGATAATTCTTTCTCCTACCTTATCTATAATTCCCCGTTCCTCCTAACTCCTGACTGCTGAGTCCTATTCTCACTCATCAGACTTTTTCAGCAAACCTTCAATATTTTGGTATTTCTCCTTCAATGGCCAAAAATTGGCATCTTCTGAATTATTACTCCTGATATATAAATAAATGTACTAAACTGGACATTGAAATTTTTTCTGGTTTGATTGATAAAGAATATTTATGTTGGAACGTTTTCGAGTTTGTTATCCTACAGGTTGCCTCATCTCTGAGTTAATTACTATTTATCATGGTAAGTATGTAGTTCGTGTTCTAGTACAGGTGGATGGTAAAACTTTATCTACTGGATTAGGTTCTGCTGATACTATAGAATTGGCTGAAGACCAAGCTAGAGAGCGATCGCTTGCTACTCTTTCTCTTGATAAATCTATCTCTACATCTAAAACTTCTGTTGAGTTTTCTGTAGATAGAAATCAACAACATTTACCACAAATTAACCATTATGTCAATACTTCTTTACCACCAACAATAACAAAATCACCTGTAGCAGAAGTTAATCTAGATTCTGAGCAAAGTTCTCATCTTTCAACTGTTTCGTCTGAGTTAGAAAAAGTGGAAATTTCTACTGCACCTGAAACAGAAGAATTACCATCAGTAGAATCTACTATTAATTATAATGATGTTTCTTTTCCTAGCTCAAATGTGAGTGGATTTGATGATAATTCTTGGTTAAATACTGAGTATATTACTAAAGAGAAGGAAGAGAAGAATGAAACTACAGAAGAATTAGTTGAACTAACAAATGAAGCTCTAAGCAGTGAAATTAATCTATCACAATCAATAGATTATCAGACAGAGTTAGCCCAGGAAACAGATACTAATAATCAAGAAATATCTTCCTTAAATTTACAAGAGGATGTCTCTGATGATAATGTCAAAATAGATATTTTAATTGATAGTTTGGGCTGGACAAAAGAACAGGAATGGGATTGGCTAGAGCAAAATTATCATCAAAAAACACGCTCATTTCTAACACCAGAAGAATTGTCTAACTTTCATCAATATTTAGATTTGCTGCTGAAAGTTACAAAAGAAATTAAAGGTCAAGGTTGGAAAGCAAAACAACAAAAAGATTATTTACAGCACAACCTAAATAAAGAATTTTTAGAACAATTAAGTGTAGACGAGCTAGAAAATTTCTTGAATTATTTAGAAGTATTTGGTCAAACTACTACTGAAATTAAACGATTGGGTTGGAATGCTACACAAGGGAAAACTTATCTTAAAAAGAATTATCAAGAGGAAGGACGGACGCGCCTTTCCTATGAACAATTACAAGATTTTTTAAATAATTTGAAGGAGTTATAAATATCCTAAAAATGTAAGTATTCAGCTATTAGCAGTTAGGAGAGAATTATACCATTTATCAAAAATATTACTATCTAGCAATCCTCCGCATATTCGTGGCAAAAATCTTACTGCTTTTTAGGAAAAATGTAGGAGTTTCAACTTTATGCTGTCGCAAATATGGAAAGCGCAGCATGAAATTAGCGTAGCTCTGACCCAGAAGGTACGGGAATTACCCCTACTCCCTACCTTAACAAAAATACTTTTTCAGCAAACCCTATTTATTGCTCTGCTGATTAAATCTCAAAAAATTGACAGATAAAGGTTGGAGCTTTTTGAGGTTGCTAAAAAGTACGCCTGTTTTCGCTCTTAATGCTCAAAAATGAGCGTATTTTCGCTGCTGATTTTGGAAAAAAATTACCTAATTAATAATTATTAATTATTAATAATTAAATAATTCTGGTTTAAAGCCTCCCCTTGGATAAGGGAAAAAAAGTCTGCAATCAAGAACGGTTTTAACCAGAGGTAATTATTAATTATCCATTATCAATTATCAATTAATGAATCCTCCCCCTACTCCTCCACTCCCCTACTCCCTTGCTCGCCTACTCCTGAAAAAAGACTTTTGAGCGCAAACCCTATTTAGGATGGCTATATTTGATTTGCTGGGGAAGTGCGGAAGATTGGGGGAGAAGTAAACATCAGAATCAATAATTAGCTAATTTATACTTAGATAACTTATTTGGCTCTTTAGGGTAGCTATGATAAATTACTACAAAATAAACTCCATAACTATTGCTATTCCAGGATTATGGGAATACAAAAAAGCTATTTTAATAAAAATCCCTTTTGATTTTGTTGAATTCTCTGCTATTTAAGACTTTAGAGCTATTTAAACTACTAATTTGCTATAACAAGTCTAGGAGAGCCACTTTTTTTATCTCTTAAAAGTAATTTGTTTGCCAAAGGTATTTATAGTCATTCTGAATAAGACTGGGACGAGTTTTTCTTTATTTACTTAGAAAGGGTTTCAGCCAAAAAAGTGTTTCATCCTTATTTGAAATGACTATAGCTGTTAACGCAGTTCTTCCGCAGGAAGCTAGCTGATTGCTGAAACCTGAATGCTTACCTAAAAATTTATTTAGCCAACAGGAGATATAGGTTGAGAATTAGAAGGGTTACGGTTATAAACTTGGTCTATTATGCCGTATTCCATTGCTTCTGAGGCTGACATAAAAAAGTCTCTTTCTGTATCTTCGGTAATTTTGTCTATGGGTTGACCTGTGTGTTCTGCTAAACATTCATTGAGATATTTTTTGAGGTATAATATCTCTTTTGCTTGAATTTCAATATCTGTGGCTTGACCTTGGGCACCACCTAATGGTTGATGAATCATAATTCGGGAGTGGGGTAGACTCATTCTTTTGCCTTTTGTTCCTCCACTCAGAAGAAATGCTCCCATACTAGCTGCTATTCCCATACAAATAGTACAGACATCAGGCCGAACGTGTCTCATTGTGTCATAAATACCCATTCCAGCACTAACCGAACCACCAGGGGAATTTATATAAAGGTAAATATCTTTTTCTGGGTCTTCTGAGTCTAAAAATAATAATTGGCCGACGATGAGATTGGCCAGGTCAGAGTCTATGGCTTCTCCTAGATAAATTATGCGATCGCGTAACAGTCGGGAGTAGATATCGAAGGCTCTTTCGCCACGGCCAGATTGTTCAATAACGGTTGGAATCATAGTCTTTTACTCAAAGTTTAGTCAATAATATTGACTTTATATATTAACCTAATAAAGGTTAATTTTTTGAGCTATATCTGGACTTACTATAGAAATACTGTAATTTCTGACAGTAACTTTGAAAAATTCTGAGATGTATGGTTTATCTACAAAAAACATAGTTAATTTTTGAAATATAAATTGCAAATTTTCATTGACTACCTTTATGATTGACAGGATGGGTGAAAAATTCTGTTTGTGCTGACTTTTTACTGTAACGTCTGAGTTTTTTGGTCAGGGTTTTGCTAGGGAAAAAAGGAGATTTTTTTGATGGCTACTGTAGAGGTTTTCATTTACTCTATCAAATCCTCTTAAAAATTTATCCTAACTCTAAGCTAGTCACACCAAAAATATTTTGCCAATCAATATTTGGTTCTCGACCGGAATACATTCTGACACATTCAAAAACACATTGCATTTGATAATTTTCAACTAAATTAATAGCTGGTTGATTAATATTAGGAACATCAATATAAACATTTTGATTATCCGAATAACTACACAAAGCTAAAAATAACTTTTCTGCTATTTTTTGGTTTTCGGCAAATATAGGACCTATCTTAAATCCTTCTTTGGCTTTTCTAATAACACCATAACCAACTAAATTTCCATCATTAATTATTCCATAACCTTTACCATTTGATTGATTAATCCATGCTTTGAGAAAATTAGGACGGTCGGCAGGAAAATAAAGGCGATCATAACTACAAAGTTTCTCAAAATTAATAGTCTTTAAGTCTTTGACATCTTGAGATATTTCACCAGGAATTATTCCCTGATAACGCAGATGACTATGAGAAGTTTTAAAGCCAGATTTACGGTAAGTATTAACTTGTTCCATAACACCATCTAAAGCAGCAGATTGATGATTAATTAACTTGAAAGCTTCCTGCCAAGTTTTTAAGCCAAATCCTTTTTTTCTCCATTCAGGTTTGACAATATAAATACCAATAAAATTAAAGTTTTGACTATATCTAACTACAGAAATACAACTTATTGGTTCCCCGTTTAATTCTCCAATTAAAAAACCTTGAGGATCGGCTACATAAAAATTATTAGCATCATCAATTCCGGGATTCCATCCTTCATCAGCAGCCCAACTTATAGCTAATTTTAAATCAGCTAAAGTCATCGAACGAACTATAAAATTATCTTGGGTAATACTCATTTTCAAATTTACCTAAAATATCTCAATTTGATTTTTTTTTAAAGAAGCTACAGTTAGAGCATTCAATCATATTGAATACCTGACTAATACCATTTATCAAAAACTTTTCTACTCTTATTTGAATCCTAAATTTTTGGTGACGGAATGCTGCATTTAGTTAAACCTTAAGAAACCAACCTCGACGATACATAAATTCAGAAATTCCCCACCAAAATAATACATTCACAATAGCAAAGACCAAAGAACCATTTAATGACCCTGCCCAGGATTGAAAAAAATGTTCATATATCCAAGTTTTGATGGTAGGAGAATTTTCCCCACTACTAATATTGTGATAAATCATCATTCTTGCCAAAAATCCAGAGGCTACAAATATAAAAATGGCATTTAATCCCATCACCTCAAATGGCCGTCCCCATTTTTGCCAACCTCTAACTTCAATTACCTCATAACAAACAGCTAATAAAAGTAGAGCATATCCAGCAGTAAATATCACATAGGAACTTGTCCATAAAGCTTTATTGATAGGAAAAAATAG
>JBFRWR010000178.1:0-4205 GCA_051439685.1 Trichodesmium sp. | reverse complement strand
ACATGGTAAATTAATTGTAAAATTTCGTTAGCTGTAGCTCCCCCACAGTTAAGAATAAAATTAGCGTGACGGTGAGCAACTTGGGCACCCCCAATTTGATAACCCTTGAGTCCAGTATTTTCAATTAACCAACCTGCTGCTTTTGGCCCAGGATTCCGAAAAACACTACCACAACTAGGTAAGTGATAAGGCTGGCTATTCCTGCGTTTATTAAAATTTTCAGAAGTTATAGCTGTTAGCAAAGCAGGATTTTCTCCTGATTGTAATTGAAAAGTAGCTTGAGCTACAAAAACAGATTTACCTTGCAGTTTAGAATGACGATACTTGTATTCCAAGTCTTTAACTGAAAGAATCTCTATTTGACCATTGGGCAACATAACATGGGCATTAACCAATATATCAGCTATACATTTACCTTGTGCCCCAGCATTCATAACCACAGCACCACCAACAGTACCAGGGATACCAACAGCCCACTCTAAACCTTGCCAACCCATTTTTGCAGCCTTCCAAGCTAGACGTGGTAATGATTCACCAGCGCCCACAGTCAGAAGACCTGTTTCTTGTTCAAAATTCATGTAACGAAGATTGCGACTACCAATAACTAATCCAGGTAATCCACTATCACTTACTAATAAATTAGAACCTGCTCCTAGTAAAGTTATGGGTAATCCTTCAGCATGAGCAAATTCAAAACTTGCTTCTAACTGATCTAAATTCTTGGGTGTAACATACCATTCAGCAGGTCCTCCTACTCGAAAAGAAGTCAAAGGAGCGAGAGGAACATTAGACCTAACTACACAATCTTTTCCTAATAAATGAATAGATTTATGCTCGGTCTTTAAAGCTGAACTAGCTATCTGATAAGAGAGAGTCATGGTCATAACTAATGCTTAAATTCTGTTAAATTTAAAGATTATTTTGGATAAAGAGTTTAGTGATCGACTTAATTTTTATGTTTAAGCTGTTTCACTAGACATAACCTGATGATTAGGTCTTTGATAGTATGCCATGACTTCTGGTATAATTTGGTTGAGGTTACCAGCTCCCAGAAATATTGCCATATCCCCTGGTTTTAGAACTTCATGTAAAAATTCACTCACTAATTCTAAAGATTGTCGATAATAAACTTGCTGATGGTAAGTAGAAATTACTTCAGCTAATTTTTGGCCATCAATCTGACCATTGGGTAATTCTCCTGCACTGTAAATATCAGTAACAATGACCATATCAGCATTATTAAATGACTTAGCGAACTCTGAAAGAAAAGTCTGAGTACGACTATAACGATGAGGTTGAAATATAGCAACAATTCTCTGAATAGGCAATAATTTATTTTGTTTTGTCAGAGGTAAATTTATTGTTGATGTGTTATTTTTGCGTAAGTGAGCAGCACTTAGAGTGGCATTAATTTCACTAGGATGATGAGCATAGTCATCAATAAATAGAATACCGTTACACTCACCCCGATGTTCAAATCGTCGATGCGCTCCTGCAAATTTAGCGATCGCCGAAGCAATAGTATCAAATTCTAGACCTAATAACCTACCCACTGCTACAGCAGCTAACGCATTACTTAAGTTATGCTCACCTAATAAGGTTAACTGTAATTGTCCTAAAAGTTGACCTCGTTCCCAAACATTAGCAAAGGTAATATTAGAGCGATAATCTACACAATCTACTGTATAGTCAGCATTACTTTCACGGTTAAGACTATAGCTAATACTTGGCTGAAGTTTTTCTCTAACGGTAGAGCAGTCAATACAACCTACTAGAGTTTCACAGTTTTGTTTAAACTTATCGAAAATTTCTACTACTTCTTCTAGACTTGTATAATGATCTGGATGGTCTAACTCAATATTAGTAACTACACCAATGTAAGCTGATAATTTCACTAAAGAGCCATCTGACTCATCAGCTTCAGCCACTAAATAAGGACTTTCTCCCAAACGAGCGTTACCTTCCCAAGCATCCACTTCTCCACCAATAACAATAGTAGGATCTAAACCACTCTCTAGAAGCATAAATCCGATTAAACTGCTCGTTGTAGTTTTACCATGAGTCCCAGCTACAGCTATACTTTGATAATCCTGAATCAGAGCCGCCAATAAATCAGAACGATGAAATATTGGGCATCCAAGTTCAAGAGCAGCTTTATATTCAGAATTTGTTGTATTAATTGCTGTTGAACAAACTACTTGTAGCAAGTGAGAATCTTCATAAGTATTTTCCACTTTACCATTGTCTTTTTTGATTTTGAATGTTTCTGTATTTACACTTATATTAGTAGGATATAAATTCAAGTTAGAATTTTTTATTTGAGATAAATTTTCCTCTTCAGTAGTTTGTTGAAACAACTCTAAATTTTTGGCTTCTTGCTGCCAAAATATATGTGCCCCTATTGCTTGTAAACGTCTTGTTATGTGGCTAGATTTGAGATCTGAACCATAAATAGGTAAGTTACGTCTAGCTAAAATATAAGCCAGAGCAGACATTCCAATACCGCCAATACCAATAAAATGAAACGGTTTACCACTTAAATCAACAGACTTAGACATTCATTACTCCTTACACACCACACCGCGAACTTAACACGGGATATATCAATAATTTGTTTTTTTTAAAATAGAGTTTAGCAGTAATTTACCAAAAACACTTGTTAGCTTTCTAAATATCTCTATATCTCGTAATTGCTTGATTTTCTATTAAATCTTTACCCTCTGGCCATTATTTTTCCGGAAATATCTCAAAAATGGGTCAAGGATTAATTATCAGGATTTTTTAGCAAAAAAATAAGGTGTTTATGTTACCTAAAATATCATGTTTGTGAAAAAGGGTTTTAGCTACAGTGAACAGTAGAATATTTGATGAAAAAGTAGTAGATTTTCAATCTATTTCACTGTTTAGGTAATTTTGCCCCTATCTAGGTAAATTTTTATCTAAATTTGATTCTCGACCATTAACTCAAGAAAGAATATCATAGATACATTGTCATAGAGCTATATTAGAGATAAGTTTTTTATATTTCTCTATGATCTTTGAAATTTAAACTATCTAGTCTGAATAATTAATTAGGGTTTGCGCTCATAAATCTAAAAGCATTTACAGATAAAGGCTAAAGCCTTTATAGGGTCTTAAAAAGTGCAAAGTTTTCGCTCCTTCAAGGCTGATGTATGTTAGGATATTGAATAACTATGGTAGAAAAATTGTGCCTCAATTTTGCCGAAACCGTTGCCTGTTCCCCCCATCTCCGCGTTCCCGTGTCTCAGCGTCTCCGCGTCCGGTGTGTCCTACCCCCACCGACCAATCTTTTCAGCAGACCCTAATTAGTGGACTCTAAACTTTTCTCTGCTGAGATTTTAAGATAACCAAGGCTTACCCAAAACATCTATATATTGTGTTGCTTTGTCGAGGTAATTCATAAATTACCCCTAATTAGGGCTTGCTGATTAAATATAAAAGCATTGACAGATAAAGGTTTGAGCTTTTTTAAGTCTTGAAAAAGCACAAGGTTTTCCTTCTAGGTAGCTCAAAAAGTGAGGATTTTAGGTTGACGCGAGGCAGAAAAATAAAGGAATAATTCTTTTTCCTGCCTTCTCGCTCATTCCCCATTCCCCATTCCCCATTCCTCCTGTCTCCTGTATCCTGTCTCCTGTCTCCTGTATCCTGTCTCCTGTCTCCTGTCTCCTGTCTCCTACCCTTACTCATAATACTTTTTCAGCAAGCAGTAATTATAGTGTATTTTCGGAAGTGCTGATAACTCCAAATACAGCAATTCCCGCTGACCGTGAGGTACTTATACTTATGATTTTAGGGGACAGCAAATAGGGAATAGAAAAAAAGTATTTCTGAGCGTCAGTTTTACCTCATAAGTACAAAATCTACTAGAATGACAAACCTTAAATGCAATAGTAGGGGCGGATTTTAGTGGAAATTTTCATGCTGACTCTAAGATGAAGTAAACCCGCCCTAATGCAAAGTTTTAGCTGCGTCGGTCCACTACTGTATATTTTCTAGCGTTTGGCATTAAAAAATAGACTTATATCTACAAAAATACAGTCTCCATATTTTCGTATACTTATAGAACCCCTAACAGTATCTTTGCAAAAGTGAGGATTAGGAGACAGGAGACAGGAGACAGGAGACAGGAGGCGCGGAGGCGCGGAGCCAGGAGTTGGGAGTCATAATTTCGGTCAAATAGAATA